>NZ_QKRU01000053.1:0-50049 GCF_003234055.1 Pseudomonas sp. 57B-090624 | reverse complement strand
GCAAGCGCTTCGACTTCAAATGCCCCATCGAGGTGATGGGAGAGGTCATGCAAAATGCCATGGCGATGCGGCATGATGCTCCGGCTTCAATTCAATAACCGTGTTGCACTCAGCTCCTGCAACCGCCTAACCATTCCTCCCCTTGGCGGGTGAGGATGCCGCTAGCCGCTATGCCATAGCTATTCACGCCTTCTTGCAACTGGAATCTTGTCTCGCGGCCATCCGCGCGAACAAGAATCAACGAGCTTCCATATTTCTCTAGATGGGTCGAGTAGCTGTGTCGCCATACACCATCAGCGCTGTTGTAGGTTCTCGTAAGGCTGATGAGTGAGTTGCTTGCAGCTGGGGCGTCTACGATAGTCTGGACCTTGTTGCCAATAGATATATTTATTGGGTTTCCCTGACGGTCATTCGGGACTGCACAGGTCAAGTCAGTAGGTGGTAGGCCTTTATTAGCATCCAGTAGCGGGCTGCTGCATTTATACGAAATAGTGTCATAGGACGCACCAGGTGGGCAGCTATCGCCACCAAGATAAACAAGGTTGTTGGCGCGCGATGGTGTTGTCCCGACGAAGTAGCCAAGCATCTCTACTATGTAAGTTCCTTCTCGTACATAATCAATGCTTGTTATGGAATAGTTGCTGTAATAGTCTCTGTCATTTTCTGTATAGATAGAAAGTACCGCTTGGGCTGCCGCATCGCGTGAGGGGAATTTGTCGAATCCGTAGATGGGGGCCCACCAATAAAAATATTCCGCCTTGGCGGTAGAGGCTATAAGAAGCAAAGCAAGCAGGGTGCCGAGCTTTGCTAAGAAACGAGTTTGCAATTTGGACCATCCTTAGTTTGCAAAATTACTGGGTATTGATGTGACAGCGCTTATCGCGGCGCAGTGGTTTGCCCAATCGGTCTTCCCTGTACGTCAGAACTGTAACGGGTCGTTCGGTCAGGGTCTGTGACAGTCGTCAGCGGAAGCAGGGTTGGGTGCTAACGGTGCGTGCCTGGAGGTTTGTACATTGAGCAGTCCTTTGCCGAGAGGGGACCGCCTCCGGCGATCAGCGCGCTAGTCAATCAGTTTGAAGGCGAAAAATCCATGCTGGCGAGATGCTTGGATTGCCCATGGTAGGGCCTGTACAGGCAGTTCGGGTGTGGGCGATGGGGGAGCAATTGTGGTCTCGAGGCGGAAGTTGCTCCGTAGACAGGCACGCCCTCGCACTACCGCAAAGGCAAAGGCCCGCCCCTAAGGCGGACCTTTCTTCCTCCCTCACACCCTGATCAACACCGATTTCACCTCCGTGTAGTGCTCGATCGCAGCCGCGCCCATCTCGCGGCCGACCCCCGACATCTTGTAGCCCCCGAACGGCAGCGCCGGGTCGAGGGCGCTGTGGCAGTTGACCCAGACGGAGCCGGATTTGATGCGCGGGATCATGCGGTGCACGGCGGAAAGGTCGTTGGACCAGATGCTCGCGCCCAGGCCGTAGGGGTTGTCGTTGGCCAGGCGCACGGCTTGGTCGAGGTCGTCGAAGGGCATGGCGACGAGCACGGGGCCGAAGATTTCTTCCTGCACCAGGCGGTGCTTCTGGTCCACGCCGACGATGACGGTGGGTTTGACGAAGTAGCCCGGGCCGAAGCCTTCGCCGCCGCAGGCGACGGTGGCGCCGAGTTCGCGGCCGAGGTCGATGTAGCCGGTGACGCGGTCCTGTTGCTTGGCGGAGATCAGCGGGCCCATCTGCACGCTGGGGTCGAGGCCGTTGCCGAGCTTCATGGCGTTGGCGATGCCGGCGATGTCGGCGACCACGTTGTCGAAGTGCTTGCGGTGCACGTACAGGCGCGAGCCGGCGCAGCACACCTGGCCCTGGTTGAAGAAGATGGCCGTGGCGGCGCCGGCGGCGGCCTCCTGCAGGTTGGCGTCGGGCATGACGATAGTGGGGGATTTGCCGCCCAGCTCCAGGGTCACGCGGGTCATGTTGTCCATGGCCGCCTTGCCGATCTGCTTGCCCACCTCGGTGGAGCCGGTGAAGGTCAGCTTGTCCACGCCCGGGTGGCGGGTGAGGGCGACGCCGGCGTTGAGGCCGGTGCCCGTCACCACGTTGAACACCCCCGCCGGGTAGCCCGCCTCCAGCACCAGCTCGGCCAGCTTGAGGGCGGTGAGCGGGGTTTCGTCGGCGGGCTTGAGCACCAGGGTGCAGCCGGTGGCCAGCGCCGGGCCGAGTTTCCAGCAGGCCAGCAGCAGGGGGAAGTTCCAGGCGACGATGGCGCCCACCACGCCCACCGCCTCGCGGCGGATGAAGCCGTGGAAGCGGTCGTCGGGCATCAGCGGCAGGGAGGGCTCCACCGTGGTGCCTTCGATCTTGGTGGCCCAGCCGGCCATGTAGCGCAGGAAGTCGATGCCCAATTGCACGTCCATCACCTGGGCGACGGCGGCGCTCTTGCCGTTGTTCAGGCATTCCAGCTCGGCCAGTTGCTGGGCGTCGCGCTCCATCAGGTCGGCCAGGCGCCACAGCAGGTTCTGCCGCTCGCGCGGGCGCATGCGGCTCCAGGGCGAGTCGTCGAAGGCCTGGCGCGCGGCGCGTACGGCGCGGTCGACATCCTCGGCGGCGGCGGAGGGCACGCTGCCCAGTACATCGCCCGTGGCGGGGTTGCGGAAGTCCAGGGTGGCGCCGCTGGCGGCGTCCTGCCAGCCATCGCCGATCAGCATCTTCAGCGGGCGGTCGAGGAAGTCTCGGGTCTGGGGCAGTACGGGCAGTTCGGAATGCATGGGTAGGGCCTCTGTCGATGGGCATTGCAACGGCTCGCGCAACGCCCGTGCCAAGGCCCCTGAATGCAGTCAAGTAATTGAATGGAAAGGGATTTATCGATAACGGCCCGCACCGCCGCCGTCCTCCACTGTTGCAGTTTGAGACGGGGTGAGACAGCCGCTGGACAGTGCCGCCGCCCGGCCCCCTCGGCCCGGTGGGTGCCGCTGTCTCAGCCTGTGACGAGCTGTCGCGAAATTAGACGCCCGGCCCCGTTACCGAAGGCCCCGGCGCACCCCCGGAAATGGCTTAAGTCGTTGTTCTGCAAGGCCCTGCCAGGCGATGGCACACATTGTGTATTTGCCGTTGCAGACGCACCGCTGGCGAGACGGGTGCGAACCATAAGAACAAAACCGTGGAGGTCCGACCTTGAAGACGATTCGACTCCGGTGGCGTGCGGGCAGCCTGTTGTTGGCTGCGGCAGCCTTGCTGTGCACCCAGACCCAGGCGGCGGAGGAGGGCCCGGCGCTGCTCAAGAGCAAGTGCATGGGTTGCCACATTGCCGAGGGCGGCGACCGCTACAGCCGCATCAGCCACCAGCGCAAGACGCCCGAAGGCTGGCTGATGAGCATCGCGCGCATGCAGGTGATGCACGGCCTCTCCATCAGCGACGACGACCGCCGCACCCTGGTCAAGTACCTGGCCGACCAGCAAGGCCTGGCCCCCAGCGAGACCGAGGGCGTGCGCTACGCCATGGAGCGTCGTCTCAACACGGTGGAGCAGTTCGACGAGCAGCTGACCCAGATGTGCGGCCGCTGCCACTCCGGCGCACGGGTGGCCCTGCAGCGCCGCCCGGCCAGGGAGTGGGAGCACCTGGTCAACTTCCACCTCGGCCAGTGGCCGTCGCTGGAGTACCAGGCCCAGTCCCGCGACCGCGACTGGCTGGATATCGCCCTCAAGCAGATGGTGCCCGAGCTCGCCAAGCGCTTCCCGCTGGAGGACCAGGCCTGGGCCGACTGGCAGAAGGCGCGACCCGGGGCGGATGCGCTGCCGGGGCAATGGAGCTTCAGCGGCCACATGCTCGCCAAGGGCGATGTGCGCGGCGTGATGACGGTGACGGCCGATGCCGGCGACAGCTTCACCCTGCAGGTGAAGGGCGCCTACGCCGATGGCACGCCCTTTACGGGCAGCGGCTCGGCCATCCTCTACAACGGCTATGAATGGCGCGGCAATGTGAAGGTCGGCGATACCGCCATGCGCCAGGTCTTCGCGGCGCTGGATGGTGAGATGAAGGGGCGCATGTTCGAGGCCGAGCACGACGAGCGCGGCCTCGACTTCAGCGCCGCCAAGGTAGGCAGCGCCAAGCTGCTGGCCGTGCAGCCGGCCTCTATCAAGGCCGGTAGCGAAGCGGAGCTGACTCTGGTGGGCAGCGGCCTCAAGGGCACCCCGCAGCTGGGCGCCGGCCTGCAAGTGGTCAAGGTGCTGGAGGCGACGCCGGAGCAGGTGCGCGTGCGGGTCAAGGCTGCCGCCGATGCTGCGCCGGGTGTGCGTGATGTGGCGCTGGGCGAGCTCAAGGGCGTGTCCCTGGCGGTCTACAGCCAGGTCACCGAGGTGAAGGTGGTGCCCGCCTTCTCCATCGCCCGGGTGGGTGAGAACGGCGGCTCCACGCCCAAGGTGCAGGGCCGTTTCGAGGCCGAGGCCTGGGGCCGTGATGCGGCCGGCCAGCCGTACCGCATCGGCTACCTGCCGGCCAGCTGGTCGGTCGCGCCCTTCGACGCACGCGCCGAGGAGGACCAGGACGTGAAATTCGCCGGGCAGATGCAGAAGGACGGCGTGTTCGTCCCCGGCGCCGCCGGCCCCAACCCCGAGCGGCGGATGATGACCAACAACGCCGGCAACCTGAAGGTGATCGCCGAACTGGAGGAGGGCGGCCAGAAGGGCGAAGGCCACCTGATCGTCACCGTGCAGCGCTGGAACAACCCGCCGCTGCCATGAACCAGCCGCGAACCGCATCGACGATTGGGCAAATTCCCCGGAGGTCGCCATGGGCGCAATCTTGAATCTGGTCGAGCGCAACCTGCATGAAGTGCAGGTGGACGCGGACCGCATGCTGTTCCACATCCCCAGCAGCTCGTTGTTCGCCACGGACGCCGTCACCGGCGGCATCATCGACACGCTGCGCCAGCAGGGCTGCTCGCCCGAGGACCTGGTGCAGCGCCTGGCCGGGCGCTTCCCCGGGCAGGAGGTGAGCGAGACCCTGCGCGAGCTGATCGCGCTGGAGCTGGTCAGCGACGGCTCGCCACTGACGCCGGAAATCGGCGTCAAGCGGGTCGAGCGCACCGCACTGAACACCGTGGTATTGAACGTCAACACCGGCTGCAACCTCAGCTGCACCTACTGCTACAAGGAGGACCTCGACAAGCCCTCGGCCGGCCGCAAGATGGCCGTCGAGACCGCCGAGGCCTCGGTGGAGATGCTGCTGCGCGAGTCCCCCGACGAGCCCCGCTACAGCGTGGTGTTCTTCGGCGGCGAACCGCTCTCCAACCGCGCGCTGATCGAGCACATGGTGGGCTACTGCGAGCGGCGTTTCGCGGAGGTCGGCAAGCCGGTGGAGTTCATCATGACCACCAACGCCACGCTGCTCACCGAGGAGATCGTCGACTGGCTCGACGCCCATCGCTTCGGCCTCTCCATCAGCATCGACGGGCCGAAGACGGTGCACGACCGCAACCGCATCACCGTGGGCGGGCAGGGCACCTACGACGTGGTGCGGCGCAAGGCCGACATGCTGCTGTCGCGCTACCGCAGCCGCCCGGTGGGCGCGCGGGTGACCCTGACCCGGGGCATCACCGACGTCGAAACCATCTGGAACCACCTGTTCAACGAAATGGGTTTCGCCGAGGTCGGTTTCGCCCCGGTCACCTCGGGCGACCTCAGCGACTACAACCTCACGGGTGAGGAACTGGTGCAGGTCTTCGCCAACATGAAGGCCCTCGGCCGGCGCTACCTGGAGGCGGCGCTGGAGCACCGCAACATCGGCTTCTCCAACCTCCACCAGCTCATCACCGACATCCACGAGGGGCAGAAGAAGGCGCTGCCCTGTGGCGCCGGCTTGAAGATGCTGGCCGTGGACCACGAAGGCGGACTCAATCTCTGCCACCGCTTCACGGGCTCCAGCCTGCCCACCTTCGGCGACGTGCACAGCGGGGTGAAGCAGGTCGAGCTCAACGACTTCCTCTCCCAGCGCCTGGACCGCCAGGGCACCGGCTGCGACACCTGCCGCATCCGCAACCTCTGCTCCGGCGGCTGCTACCACGAGAGCTACGCCCGCTACGGCGACCCCACCCACCCGACCTACCACTACTGCGACCTGATGCGCGACTGGGTGGACTTCGGCATCGAGGTCTACAGCCGGATCATGGCCGCCAACCCGGCCTTCATCAGCCGCTACATCACCCCGCGGAAGGCGCACTGACATGAAGCATCTCAAGCCGCTGAACAACAAAGCCCAGTTGCTGGACCAGGCCGTGGCCGAAGACCGCGTCGAAGACGTCGTGGCCATGAGCGCCGTGGCCGGCTGCACCTCCACCACCGACCCGGGCTGGGAAGTGGACGCCTTCGGGGGCGTCTCCTCGCTCTGCCAGCCCATGGAGGCGGACCTCTACGGTTGCTCCGACCCCTGCTGGTGGCCGGCCCAGGTGCCGGACATGATGAGCACCTACCAGGACTGGAACGCCAACGCCGCGGATTCCTCGCAGGACTGGCGCAACCTCGGCACCGTCTTCCCGAAAGACAAGTGACGACAAGAAGAACAACAGGGGAATCCGCATGAAACTCACCGTCATCGCCCGCCTGGCCACCGCCGTCGCCGGGCTCGCCCTGGGCACCGGCGCCTGGGCCGCCGACAGCGCCGGCCCGGCCCTCAAGCCCGGCAGCGAGTACCTGATCGCCACCAACTACCCGAACAACCTGCATGTGGTCGACCTGGCCAGCGACAGCCTCTACAAGACCTGCCGCCTGCCCGACGCCTTCGGCCCCGGCACCGCGATGATGGCGCCGGACAACAAGACCGCCTACCTGCTCAACAACCACTTCGGCGACCTCTACGGCGTCGACCTGGATGACTGCAAGACCGTGTTCCACGCCCGGCTCTCGCGCAACCCGGGGGAGAAGGTGCGCTCGATGTTCTCCTTCGCCCTCAGCCCGGACGGCAAGGAGCTCTACACCACCGTCAACCCGACCCAGATGATGAGCGACCACTACGTGGTCAAGCCGCCGCGCCTGGAGGTGTTCCGCACCGCCGACGGCCTCGACGCCAAGCCCGTGCGCAGCTTCCCCATGCCGCGTCAGGTGTACCTGATGCGTGCCGCCGACGACGGCAGCCTGTTCGTGGCGGGGCCGGACATCTACAAGATGGACGTGCACACCGGCCGGTACGAGGTGGCAGTACCCGGGCGCAACTGGCAACGCCCCAACTACAGCGCCCCGGACGTGCTGTATTTCTGGCCGCACCAGAGCGCGCTGCACGACTTCTCCATGCTCTACACCACGGCCAGGTTCAAGGACGACAAGCAGGACCTGGCCACCGCCGATTTCATCTACGGCTTCGTCAGCATCGACCTGAAGACCGGCAAGAGCACGGTGCAGGACTTCGCCCCGCTCACCGAGCTGTACTTCACCGGCATGCGCTCGCCCAAGGACCCGAACCTGATGTTCGGCGTGCTCAACCGCCTGGCCAAGTACGACATCAGGCAGCAGAAGCTGATCAAGGCCGCCAACCTCGAACACACCTACTACTGCGTGGCGTTCAACAAGGCCGGCAGCAAGCTCTACCTCGCCGGCACCTTCAACGACATCGCCGTGTTCGACCCGGACAGCCTGGAGAAGGTGAAGAACATCAAGCTGCCCGGCGGCGACATGGCGATCACCACGACGCAGGTGTTCGTGCGCTGAGGCGTTGTCCAGCGGTTCCCCAGGTTCGCGGGGATGACGGGGACCGCCACCTCGTCACCCTCGCGAACGCGGCGGCCCGCTAGCAAGCCAGGCCCATGGCACAGCGCCTCTACGACCAACGGAGACCCCTCCAGGCCTGGCTTAACGTTTACGTAAAGGTTAAATATGACCGGCACCCCGCGTTGCCTGCCTGGCAGCGGCAGTCGGTTCTGCGTCGATCCCAACAAGCACAAGAAGGGAAAGCCATGAATCACCCCAGCTACACCCGTGGGCGCCAGGACAAGCCATTGCTGGCCATGACCCTGGGCGCCGCCTTCGACGCCACCGTGGCGCGCTTCCCCGAGCGCGAAGCGCTGGTGGTGCGCCACCAGGGCCTGCGCCTGAGCTGGGCGCAACTGGCGGCGGAAGTGGAACGCCATGCCCGCGCGCTCATGGCCATCGGCCTGGAGGCGGGCGATCGCCTCGGCATCTGGGCGCCCAACTGCGCCGAATGGACCATCACCCAGTTCGCCAGCGCCAAGGTCGGTGCCATCCTGGTCAACATCAACCCGGCCTACCGCAGCAGCGAACTGGAATACGCCCTCAAGCAATCCGGTTGCCGCTGGGTGATCTGCGCCGACGCCTTCAAGACCTCCGACTACCACGCCATGCTGCTGGAGCTGGCCCCGGCCCTGGCCGACGGCGAGCCGGGCACCCTCGCCAGCGAGAAACTGCCGGAGCTGCGCGGCGTGGTCAGCCTGGCCGCCGAGCCACCGGCCGGCTTCCTCCCCTGGGCCGCCCTGCAGGTGCGGGCCGGGGAGGTGAACGCCGCCGCGCTGGCCGAGCGCGAGGGCCAGTTGCAGTTCGACGACCCGATCAACATCCAGTACACCTCCGGCACCACCGGCTTCCCCAAGGGCGCCACCCTCAGCCACTACAACATCCTCAACAACGGCTACATGGTCGGCGAGAGCCTGGGCCTCACCGAACACGACCGCCTGGTGATCCCGGTGCCGCTCTACCACTGTTTCGGCATGGTCATGGGCAACCTCGGTTGCCTGACCCACGGCAGCACCATGATCTACCCGGGCGACGCCTTCGACCCGCTGGCCACCCTGGCCGCCGTGGCCGAGGAGAAGGCCACCGCGCTCTACGGCGTGCCCACCATGTTCATCGCCGAGCTGGACCACCCCCGGCGCCACGAATTCGACCTCTCCAGCCTGCGCACCGGGATCATGGCCGGCGCCACCTGCCCGATCGAAGTGATGCGCCGGGTGATCGACGAGATGCACATGGCCGAGGTGCAGATCGCCTACGGCAT
Source organism: Pseudomonas sp. 57B-090624 (assembly GCF_003234055.1). Classification (NCBI taxonomy): domain Bacteria; kingdom Pseudomonadati; phylum Pseudomonadota; class Gammaproteobacteria; order Pseudomonadales; family Pseudomonadaceae; genus Pseudomonas; species Pseudomonas sp. 57B-090624. Next base: position 41,064 of record NZ_QKRU01000053.1, on the reverse strand, counting down.
GACCGAGACCAGCCCGGTGTCCCTGCAGACCGGCCCGGATGACGGCCTCGAACTGCGCGTCACCACCGTCGGCCGTACCCAGCCGCAGCTGGAAAGCAAGATCGTCGACGCCGACGGCCGCATCGTCCCGCGCGGGCAGATCGGCGAGCTGTGCACCCGGGGCTACAGCGTCATGCTCGGCTACTGGAACAACCCGCAGGCGACGACGGACGCCATCGACCCCGGCCGCTGGATGCACACCGGCGACCTGGCGGCCATGGACGAGGAGGGCTACGTGCGCATCGTCGGGCGCAGCAAGGACATGATCATTCGCGGTGGCGAGAACATCTATCCGCGCGAGCTGGAGGAGTTCTTCTTCACCCACCCGGCGGTGGCCGACGTGCAGGTGATCGGCATCCCCTGCAGCCGCTACGGCGAGGAACTGGTGGCCTGGGTCCAGCTGCACCCCGGCCATGCGGCCACGGCGGAAGAGCTGCGCGACTGGGCCCGCTCACGCATCGCCCACTTCAAGGTCCCGCGCCACTTCCGCTTCGTCAGCGAATTCCCCATGACCGTGACCGGCAAGATCCAGAAATTCCGCATGCGCGAAATCAGCATCGAGGAGATCGGGAGCCTGTAGGGGCGAATTCATTGGCTCTGTCTGTGTTAGCTGTTGTGGTTTTAATGCAAGGCCTCAAGCACGGCCATTTCCGGGCGCCCAAGGGTTCGTGCCACCGCCACCGCATGGGTTTCGCTTCGCTCGCGGAACGCCGCCCGACCCATCCTACGAAAGCCCGTGCGCACCACATGGCGATGCGCTGGACGAAGAAGTTGGAGCAGCCGCCAACGCCCCTCCAGGAGGCCGAACGCAGTCGTTGCGCCGGGGGACGAGCGGCATGGATGCCGCGAGAGGCGCGCCAGGCCATGGATGGCCCATCGCGCCGGCCCCCGATAGCGACGATGGAGTGAGGGAACCCCGGCGAAGCCGGGGCCGGATGATGGGGTAAGCCTCTTTGGTTTCTTTCTTGTGGTTCGGCATCCCGACGACTGAAGAAAGAGACTCGCCCGGGGGGTGAAACCAGAAACATCATCAGAGCTCGGCAATCAGCTGGACTCAAATCCTCTAGCAACACTTAACGCAGACAGGGCCAATTCATTCGCGCGAGGATTCGACAGGATGAACACGTGCCGTAGGGTGTGCCGCGCACCGCCGCACGGTGCTTCCGGCGAGCCCCAGGTGCGCGCAGCACACCCTACGTGCGGAGTGAGCGGCGGCTGCATGCTCCGAGGCCCTTCCAGGGGCAAAAAGCACAGCCACGTCCTAAGGGCGTGGCTGTTTACGCGCGCGATGCTTGTGGGAGCGAATTGATTCGCGAAAAGGGCCGCGCAGCGGCCCCATCAACCATCCCGACCTCAATGCAAGGTCGTCGGCTCGTCCGTCACCAGCACCGTCTCCCAGCCGTCGTAGTCGCCGTCGAAGGACAGCGCCAGGGCCAGCATCGCCAGGGTCAGCTCGTCGATGGAGCCCGGCTGGGGGATGTCCTCGCGCCACAGCTGCACCCGATAGGCGTCCTCATCCTCGGTCCAGCCACAGTTGCGCACGGCGAATTGGAGGGTGGCGGCCTCGGCGATCAGCGCCTGGCCACGGGCCGCGTCGGGCAGGTAGAACCAGTGGTCGATCTCGCGCGGGGTTTCCAGCGTATCGCCATTGCTTTCCAGCACCGCGCACAGGCGGCGGTTGCTGATGCGCTGCTGGTCTTCGGCGGGCGGGAAGAGGAAGTCGAAGTAGGTGCTCCAGTCCGGGTCCTCCTGGGTGCCGGCTTCGTACTCGTACTCGGGGAAGCCCTCCATCACGGCGGCCACGCGGTTCTCCCAGAGCGACGGGTCGCCCACGTAGAAGAAGAAATCGCGCAGGCCATTGCCGGTGTAGCGACCGAGGTAGGCGCAGCCTTCGTTGATCAGGCGTGCCGTCAACTGGTCCTCGATCTCGATCAGCCGGTCGAATTCATCCTGGCTGGAGAGACCGTCCTCACGCGGCGTGCGCATGTGCAGGCGCACGTAGGCCATGAACGGCAGGTGCTCCAGGGGCGCCTCACCCGCCGCGCCGAGGTCGACGTAGAGGGAGGCGGGGCGGTCGTCGACCTGTGCGAAATAGAAATCCCAATCGTCAGTCATGCAGCAACTCCTTGCGTGGATGGAGCGACTCTACAGAGACGCGCGCGTTCGCGCACGGATTGCCGGCATGTCGGTTGAACAGCTGCACGGCACGCCTGTCGAAGCTGGGCCATGCCGTTTCGTTTGCCGCCGTCGGAGCCACCATGAATCTCGCCCCCGCCAGTCTCGTCCTCGTCGCCGCCGCGCTGCTGGCCGGCTGCGGCAGCCAGCGCAGCCAGGACGGCCCGCAGCTCACCCCGGCCGAGGTGCGCGCGCAGGTGGCGCGGCTGATTCCCAGCAGCGTGGTGGACCGCCAGGGCTGGGCCACCGACATCCAGGTCGCCTTCACCGCCCAGGAGCTGGCCACGGTGAAGAGCAACTTCTGCGCGGTGCTGGCGGTGACCGAGCAGGAATCCACCTACCAGGCCGACCCGCCGGTGCCGGGGTTGTCGAAGATCGCCCGGCAGGAGATCGACCGTCGCGCCGCGCGCCTGCACCTGCCGGGCTTCCTGGTGGATTCGGCGCTGGACATCCGCTCGCCCACCGGCAAGACCTACGCCCAGCGCCTCGCAGCCGTGCGCACCGAGCGCCAGTTGAGCGTGATCTTCGATGACTTCATCGGCATGGTGCCCCTCGGCCGCCAGTTGTTCGGCACCTTCAACCCGGTGCACACCGGCGGTCCCATGCAGGTCAGCATCGCCTTCGCCCAGCAGCACGCCGAGCACTACCCGTACCCGACCACCGGCAGCGTGCGCGACGAGGTGTTCACCCGCCGTGGCGGCCTGTATTTCGGCATCGCCCACCTGCTCGGCTACGAGGCGGACTACCCCGAGCCGCTGTACCGCTTCGCCGACTTCAATGCCGGCTGGTACGCCAGCCGCAACGCCGCCTTCCAGCAGGCCGTGAGCCTGGCCAGCGGCATGCCCCTGGCGCTGGATGGCGACCTGATCATCCACGGCAGCCGCGATGCCGGCTCCACCGAGAAGGCGGTGCGCACCCTGGGGCGGCGCCTGGACATGGGCGAGGGCGCCATCCGCCGGGCCCTGGAGCAGGGCGAGGGGCCGGATTTCGCCGAGACGGAGCTGTACGAGAAGGTCTTCGCCCTGGCCGAGAAGGACGCCGGGCGCAGGCTGCCCCGCGCGGTACTGCCGGGCATCACCCTGCAGAGCCCGAAGATCACCCGCAAGCTGACCACGGCCTGGTTCGCCAAGCGTGTCGACGAGCGCTACCAGCGCTGCATGGCGCGTTGAACCGCCATGCCGGCCCGTCGTCAGCTCGGCTGAAAACTTCTTGAACCTCCCACCGGACGGATTTTCCCATGACCAAGGCGGGTGCTCAGGCACGCACCCGCCGGGTCACGAGAGGAGAATAACAATGCCCAGTGTCACCTCAGCACGCCCCGAGCGCAGCGAGCTCGCCAATGTCGGCGTCATCGGCCAGGCCCCGTCCACGGCCGATGAGCCCGGTGACGGCTGGCGCAGCCGTGGCGAGCACGCCTTCGCCGCCATGGCGCGCAGCGATTCGAGCCTGTTCATCGCCAAGCTGGAAGAGGCCGTGCTTGCGGAGAGCATCTGCGTGCAGCTCTACGATTCGCTGCTGGACCGCGCCATGCACCACCACGGCAACCGCGCCGAACTGGTGGCGACCTTCCGGCAGATCCGCGACGAAGAGCTGGCCCACGTCTGGACCCTGATCGAGGCCCTGGAAACCGTTGGCGTGCGGGCCCGCACCGCGCTGGCCGAGCACCCCCGCACCTGGGGCATCGCCGCCCAGCGCGTGGCCCAGGTGCTGGCGCAACCGGACAGCACCGTGCCGCAATGCCTGCACGCCATGCTCATCTACGAGCTGGGCGAGCAGGCCGCCTGGGAAACCCTGGTGACCCTGGTCGGTGCCATGGGCGACGACTCTTGGCTGCGCCGTTTCCAGGCCGTATTGCGGGACGAACAGCGCCACGCCAATACCATCAAGGCGCTGCTTTCCCGCGAACTGCCCGAGGCGTAGCAGCCCCTGCAGGGCCCGGCGCCGACCGCAGCGGGGCCAGGTCACCCCGTCATCCCCGCGAACGCGGGGACCCACTGAACAGAAGCCCGGTGCTTCGCATCACTTGGCGAACAACTGCCCCATGTCCTTGAACGCCTTGAACTCCAGCGCGTTGCCGCACGGGTCGAAGAGGAACAGGGTCGCCTGCTCGCCCACCTGGCCCTTGAAGCGCACGTAGGGCTCGATCACGAACTGCGTGCCCAGCCCGCGCAGGCGCTCGGCGAGGGCCTCCCATTGCGCCCAGGGCAACACCACGCCGAAATGCGGCACCGGCACGTCGTGGCCGTCCACCGCGTTGGTGTGCGCGGCCTCCTGGCTGGAGGTCTTCGGGTGCTCGTGGATCACCAGTTGATGGCCGAAGAAATCGAAATCCACCCAGTGTTCGCTGGAGCGACCCTCGGCGAGGCCGAACACCTGGCCGTAGAAGTGCCGGGCGGCGGCGAGGTCATGGACGGGAATGGCCAGGTGGAAGGGGGAAAGACTCATGGGGCGCTGCCTCGTGGTGGTTTGCGCTCCATTCTAGAGATGGGATTGTCGATGGAAAGTCGGGATAATTTGTGCCGAGCACGAATAATTTCGATCAGAGGCCGACCATGCTGCGCGAGCTCCGTACCTTCATCGCCGTCGCCCGCCACGGCACCTTCGCCGCCGCCGGGATGCACATCGGCCTGACCCAGTCGGCGGTCAGCGCGCAGATCCGCAACCTGGAGCAAGCCCTCGGCGTGCGCCTGTTCGATCGCACCGGGCGCCAGGCCATCCTCAATGCCGCCGGACACCGCGCCCTGCCCATGGCGCGGGAGATGCTGGAGATCTTCGCGCGCATGGCCACCCCGGAGGCGGCCGAGCAGTTCAGCGGCGAGCTGCGCATCGGCGCCATCGCCACGGTGCAGACCGGCCTGCTGGCCGCCGCACTGCTGCGCCTGCGCGAGGCCGCGCCCAAGGTCGAGCCCAAGCTGATTCCCGGTGTCTCGTTGAACCTGCTGAGCCAGGTGGACGCGGGTGAACTGGACCTGGCGATCCTCATCGAGCCGCCGTTCGACCTGCCCAAGGAGCTGCACGCCGAGGTCCTGCGCGAGGAGGATTTCGTGCTCATCGTGCCCCGCGGGCTGGAGGGCGATGACCCGCTGCACATCCTCGCCAGCCAGCCGCTGGTGCGCTACGACCGCACCTCCTTCGGCGGGCGCCAGGTCACCCGCTTCCTCCGTCGGCAACGGCTGGAGGTCCAGGTGGCGCTGGAGCTCGACGAGCTCGACGCCATCGTGCGCATGGTCGAAGCGGGGCTCGGGGTCTCGCTGATCCCCGAGGCGGGCCTGTGGCTGGAGCGCGAGGCCGCCATCCGTGTCATCCGCCTGGGCGGGCTGACCTTCCAGCGGCGCATCATCCTGCTGACCCGGCAGGGCCAGCGCAGCCAGCCCATCCTGCAACTCTTCGCCCGCTGCCTGCGCGGTGCCTGAGCCCTTGCAGAATACGGCCTCAACAATTGGCCGGCCTTGCATCCTGCAAATGACAGCTTGATATCAGCTTTGTGCAACTGATTGATTAATAAGGATTTAAAGGTTGGCCAAAGGCTGGCACGGCGGATGCACCTCCTGTTACGGCAATGAACCGGACAGGAGTGTTTTCAATGCAGATCGCCATCAAAGAATTCTTCGACGCCTTCCCTGGCTACACCGTCTCCATCACGCCCCGCCCCGACGGCAAGCTGCTGCTGACCCTCGACAAGGACGACCACCCGACCCTGCGCAAGGCCATCGACAGCGATGCGGTGTTCTGCCAGAAGCGGGTGCGCGGCCTGATCCGCGAGCTGATCCGCGACATCAAGCTCGCCGCAGGCGAGGTGAGCTGGAAGGGCGAGGGCAACCAGTGGGTGCGCGGCGAGCTGCCGACCTTCACCGGCGGCCCGATCCAGGTCACCGCCGCCAAGACCCTGTTCGCCCGACGCGCCCTGCGCCATGGCTCGGTCGGCCGCCAGGCCGTGGCGGGTTGAGCCGACTCGCTGCATGCATCGCCCCGGGCTGATGGGCTCATCGAGCCCCCGCGCCGTGCCCTGGGTGCGTTTCAGCGGGTGGCGACGAAGAACAGGCGGGGGAAGGGCAGCAGCACGCAGCCGTCGGCATAGCTGGGATAGGCCCCTGCCAGTGCGGCCTCGTAACGCGCGAGGTACTGGTCCTGTTCGCTGGCCGAAAGCGGCGCGAGGAAGGGGCGCAGGCCGCTGCCCTTGAACCACTCGACGATGGCCTTCGGGCCGCCCGCCAGCGCGTGGTGGTAGACGGTCCGCCAGACGTTGACCCGTGCACCGGCTTCGCGCAGGACGCCGAAGTACCACGACGCCGGATGGCGGCTTTCCCGGGCGCGGTGGGCATCGGCCAGGCGCTCGGCCCAGGGGCCTTGCGCTGCGATCTCGCGCATCAGCCGGTGGGCCGGTTCGTCCAGGTTGTCGGGCATCTGCACCGCCAGACTGCCGCCGGGGGCGAGCCGGGCCAGCAGCGCCGGCAGCAGGCTGGCGTGGTCCGGCACCCATTGCAGGGAGGCGTTGGCGAGGATCAGGTCGACCGGCTCGACGCTGCTCCAGCCGGTGATGTCGCCCACCTGGAAGTCGACCTCCGGCAGGCGCTGGCGGGCGGCCGCGATCATGTCCTCCGAGCTGTCCAGGCCGGTGACCCGGGCAGCGGGAAAGCGCTCGAGGAGCAACTGGGTGGAGTTGCCCGGGCCACAGCCCAGGTCGATCGCCCGCGTCACCGGGTGCTCGGGCACCTGCGCCAGCAGGTCATGGATGGGGCGATTGCGCTCGTCTTCGAACTTCCGGTATTGCGCGGCGGACCAGCTCATCGAAAGGCTCCGGGCTGCGTGGGGAGGGGCTCGATCATCCTCCAGGTCGGCCGATCCTTCCAGCCTGGATGGCGGCCAACGAGCCCCAGGCGAGCCGTCGACAGGGCGTGCTCGATGCAGGGCAGGTGAGGGGCAGCGGGCGGATGCAAGGCCTGCAGAACGCAGAAAAGTAAAAAGCCCGCCGAAGCGGGCTTTTTCCAGACCGTCCGACATCCTGTCGGCTGCCATCCTGGCGTTGGTCGATCTTCCCTGACCGGGCGCGTCCTGCGCTTCAGTCGTGTGTGTAGGATAGGTCTGTCAGATAAAGTCGGGCAGAGGAGATTTCACCCGCCTCTTGTAAGCCTTTTGCTATAGCGAAACGGCAAAGATCTGACAGACCACCAAAAGCCAGAGGCCAGTCCCCTGCTTCAGCGCACCTTGCTGCCCAAAACCAGCCCCACGCCTCCCAGCACCGCGACGGACGAGACCGCCAGGGTGAGGGTCAGGGCTTCCCCGAGCAGGAGGATGCCCGCCGTCGCCGCGATGATCGGCACGCTGAGCTGGACCGTGGCGGCCTGGATCGCAGCCAGCCGGGCCACCGCCGCGTACCAGATGGCGTAGCCCAGGCCGGAGGCGACGGCGCCGGAGAGCAGGGCGAAGCCCGCACCGGCGGGGTCGTAGCGCAGGTCGTGGAGAAAGGGCAGGGCGCAGGCCAGGGCGATCGGGATGCCGCGCACGAAGTTGCCGGTGGTGGCAGCCAGCGGGTCGCCGGAGCCCTTGCCCAGCAGCGAATAGACCGCCCAGGCGAGCCCCGCCACCAGCATCAGCAGCGCACTGCCCAGGGGCGGCGCACTGGCACCCGGCAACAGCAGCACCAGCAAGCCGGCCATGGCCAGCAACAGGCCGGCCGCGCCCTGCAGCCCGAGCCGCTCGCCGCGCAGGAAGCCGTAGGAGAGCATGCTCAGCTGCACCGCGCCGAACAGCAGCAGGGCGCCGGTGCCGGTCTCCAGGTGGACGTAGGCCATGGAAAAGCCCGCCGCATACACCACCAGCGCCAGCGCACCCGGCCAACTGCCGGCCATGGGCTTGCCGGCGCTGCGCCACCTGAGCAGGAACCACAGCATCAGCGCGCCGCTGGCGATGCGCAGCACGGTGAAGCTGGCGGCATCGATGTCCGTGTGCTTCAGGGCCAGGCGGCAAAGCACCGAGTTGCCGGCGAAGGCGAGCATCGCCAGGCCGGTGAGCAGCAAGGTGGAGCCTCGGGTGGTGGTCGGGTGGGCGGCAGGCACGGTCATGGCGGGTCCCGTTAGCGTCGGGTGGTCGTTGTCGTGGCGCCATACAAGCGCGGCCGCGCGACGGCGGTCAATGCGACCAAGGTGCCGATTGTTCGCAAATGGCTGCCCCACGAGCTGCAGGCTGTGCCTGCCGGCTTTTCGCGAATGAATTCGCTCCCACGCCCCGTCATGTGCCTATTCGTAGGATGGGAAGAGCGAAGCGAAACCCATGCTGGGCCGGCAAACACCATTGATGGAGTTCGCATCGGTCAACCCGCGAGCATGGGCTGGGCGAATGAGTTGGTTGTGTCTGCGTTAGCTGTTTGGATTCAACGAAAAGGCTCAAGAGCGGCGCTTGCAGGGCCATTCCGGACGCCTGGCATGCCCGCTGACGGATCGCGGAGGTACCCGGCGTAGGTTGGCGACTGCCGGTTCTTCGCGAATGAATTCGCTCCCACGCCCCCTCATGCGCCTATTCGTAGGATGGGAAGAGCGAAGCGAAACCCATGCTGGGCCGGCAAGCGCCGTTGATGGGGTTCGCATCGGTGCAACCCGCGAGCATGGGCTGGGCGAATGAGTCGGTTGTGTCTGCGTTAGCTGTTGTGAACTTGATGGGAGGCCTCAAGCCCGGTGCTTTCTGGGGCATTTATGGCTCCCCGTCACGCCCACCACGTGGGTTTCGCTTCGCTCTACGCCACCCTACGCAAGCCGTTGCGCCCCGAGCGTGATGCGCACACCGATGAAGCTGCTGGCGAAGAGGTTGGAGCAGCGGCCAGACGCCCCGTTCAGGAGGCCGAGCGCTTTGGGTTCCTTTTAAGTGGTTCGGCATTCCGGCGATTGTCAGAAGGGACTCGCCCGGCAAGGCGAAACAGAAACCATCAGCAAAGCTCGGCAATCGGCTTGGCCAAAACCTTCTGGCGACACTTGGCGCAGACAGAGCCAATGAACTCGCCCCAACACGGTGTCACGGCACCTGCCGCAGGTGCTCCGGCGGGATGGAGTAGGTGCCGACCACATGGGCGACGGGGTCGTCCAGGCCTTCGGAGTAGAGGGAGACCTCGCCCATGGCCAGGGTCTTGCCCAGCTTCATCAGGCGGCACTCGCCGATCACCCGGCGGGCGGCTTCCGGCCGGCGCAGGAAGTTGATGGTCAGGCTGGTGGTGACCGCCAGCGGCACGATGCCGATCTGCCCCAGCACGGCGACGTAGAGGGCCACGTCGGCCACGGCCATGAGCGTGGGGCCGGATACGGTGCCGCCGGGTCGCAGGTCGCTGTCGTCCACCTGCAGCGACACCGTGGCGCTCATCGGCCCGACGGCGTCGATCACCACGCGGGTCTGCGGGAAGGCGTCCCTGATGAAACTCGCGATCGCGTCTTTGCTGGCCATGTCCGGGCCCCCTCGTCGTTGGATGTCAGCGCTTGTTCGCCTGCTCGGCGAGCATCTTGTCGAGATTCGCCTCGGCCTTGTCCGCGTAGGCCTTGCAGCTGACCGGCTGCGGATGCGGCCTGGCGGCGTTGGCGTAGTCCCAGCCGCTGCCTTCGGCGTGGGGCGTGAGCAGCAGGTCGCAGGGCAGGGCGCGGACGGCGGCGAAGCTCTCGCGGAAGGCGTCCACAAGGTGCGGGTAGCGGGCGTTGTGGCGCAGCTGGTAGCCCGGCGCGCTGAGGCTGTCGCTGTAGGCGATGCGCAGGGGCTTGCCGTCCTGGGTGTCGGTCCAGGTCCAGCTCATGCTGCCGGGCGTGTGCCCCGGGGTGAAGTGCACGGTGAAGGTGGTGTCGCCCAGGGTCACGGCCTCGCCGTCCTGCACCAGGCGGTCGGTCTGGATCGGTTCGAAGAGCATGCCGCTGCCGAAGTGGATGTCGTCGGCGCCGCCGCGTTGCAGCAGCACGGCGGATTCGGCGTTGCTCACCAGCGCGGCGCCGGTGGCGCGCTTGATCGCCGCCAGCGGGCCGACATGGTCGATGTGCGCGTGGCTGTGGAGGATCAGGCGCACATCCTGCGGGGCCACGCCGAGCTTCTTCATGTTGGCCAGCAGGTGGTCGGCCACCTGGGGCATGCCCCCATCGATGAGCACCGCGCCGGCGTCGGTCTTCACCAGCAGGGCGCTGATGCTGGCGGTGCCGATCTGCCAGACGTGGTCGCTGATGCGCAGGGGCTCCACCGGCACCAGCCAGGCGTCGAGGCCCTTGTAGGCCTCCAGCTGGGGCAGCTGGGCGGGGGCGGCGACCGCCAGGTTGGCGGCGAACAGGGGCAGCGCGAGGCTGGCGAGCAAACGCATCGGAACACTCCATCGATCACGGGGGCGGCATTCTGCCCGGCCGGTACGCCGGGCGCCATGGAGCCGCTCTGACCCTTTTCCGCGCCCAGGGTTCAGCGCGCTCATGCCGCGCCGTCCAGGGCCCGCCGCATCAGGGTGTGCTCGGCGCCCCAGGCCTGGAAACGTTCCAGCGGCGCCCAGCCACGGCGGGCGTAGTAGTCGGCGCGATCCTGGGTGTGCAGGTAGAGCCGCGTGTGGCCCAGGTGGCGGGCCTGTTCGCAGATGCCCTCGATCAGGCGCTCGGCGATGCCCTGGCCGCGCGCTTCGGGCGTGGTGAACACGCAGGCGAGCCAGGGGCCCAGGTCATCGCGGCCGGGCAGGTCGTCCCCGGCCAGGGCCGCGCCGCCGAGCAGGCGTTCGCCATCCAGCGCCACCAGGCACTGCCACTCGCCGCTGCGCTGGCCGTCGGCGAACTCGCGCTGCCAGTCCTCCAGGGGCTGGTCGGCGAACTCGTAGGCGAACTGCCGGTGGAGCCAGAGGGCGTAGGTGTCGCTGTGCTGCGGGTGGTTGCGCAGCCAGTCCAGGCGGTACATGGGGTCGTCCTTGCAGGGTGGGGAGCGCACATGGAACAGCAGCGCGGCTCCCCGCACAAGCGCCGCTTCAGCGCTGCCCCTCTGTCGCGCGGCTGCGGCGCACGTCGTCGATCCCCGACCAGAGCTCGTCGAGGTTCTTGAACGGCCAGTCGGCGGAGGATTCCCGCGCGACGATCTTGTCGCGCCCGGCGAGCTTCGCCAGGTCGATCACCTCCACCGGGATGGCCGCCTTCAGGCGCACGGAATAGAACACCTTGACCCGCGGCATGGTCAGCGACTTCGGGTGCTGCTCCAGCACCACGCCGAGGCGCCCGCTGTCCAGGCGCACCAGGGAGCCGGTGGGGTAGATGCCGATGGATTTGACGAAGGCCTGGAACACCGCCTCGTCGAAGTGCGACTGGCTCCACTCGGCCATGCGGCGGATGGACTCGGCGGGGTCCCAGCCGCGCTTGTAGGGGCGGTCGGAGGTGATGGCGTCGTACACGTCGCAGACGGCGCCCATCTTCGCCAGCAGGCTGATCTGGTCGCTCTGCAGGCGATGGGGGTAGCCGGTGCCGTCGATCTTCTCGTGGTGGTGCAGGCAGACGTCCAGCACCAGGGCGCTGACCTGGCCGCTGTGCAGGAGTATCTGCGCACCCGCCTCGGGGTGGCTGCGCACCTGCTCGAACTCGCTGTCGGTGAGCTTGCCCGGCTTGTTCAGCACCTCCATGGGCACGGCCATCTTGCCGATGTCGTGCAGCAGCCCGGCCATGCCCGCCTCGCGCACCTGGGCCTCGGCCAGGCCGAGCTGGCGGGCGAGGGCGATCATCAGGGCACAGACCGCCACCGAATGCATGTAGGTGTATTCGTCGGCCGACTTCAGGCGGGCCAGGCTGATCAGCGCGTTGGGGCAGCGCAGCACCGAATCGGAGATTTCCTCCACCAGCCCCTGGGCGTTCTCGACATCGATGGCCTTGCCCATGCGCGCATCGCCGAACATCGACACCACCGCCTCCTTGGAGCGCGCGCAAAGCTCGGCGGCACGCGCCACCTCGTCCTCCAGGCTGGCGGGGCGCAGGGGCGGCTTGTGCTCGGCGGCGGCCAGGCGCTCGTCGATCTCGGCCTCCACCTCCTCGACGGTGCGGCTGGGCAGGTGCTCGGCCACGTCCGCGCCCTTGCTGGTGTCGATCCACACCTCGGCGATCTCGCTGTTGCGGATGCGCTGCAGGTCCTTTTCGGTCTTGACCACGAACTTGGCGCGGAAGAAGGGGTGGTCCATCCATGAACCGCAGAATTCCTGGACATACATGCCGAGCTGCAGGTCGGCGGTCGCAATTCGCTTCAGCACAATCGACATCCTATGGAGTGGCTGGGGCCCGGCAACCCCCCGGCGCGGGCGGTAACGCACTCACTATAGGCAAGGCTGGACGGGCTGGGGGCCGATCGCACGGATGGCGCCGCAGAGCGTCCCGGGCGATGGCCGCGGGGCTGTTCTATTCTTTGCCGGGGCCGGGAACCGCGCCCTGGAAACGTCCCGGCAGGCGAATACGAGGGGAGCCGATGCGGATTCAGATAGTCGACGACGATCCTTGGATCGCCAACCTGCTCCAGCAACTGGTGCTGAGCATTCGCCCGGGGGCGACGGTCGACAGTTTCGCGGCGGTACAGGCGGCCGTCGATGCCTGGCGGTCGAACCGCTACCAGCTGGTGATCGTCGATTGGAACCTGCCGGATGGCACCGGGCTGGACGTGATGCACAAGATCCGCCGCATCGACAAGGCCGTGCCGCTGCTGGTGGTCACCGGCCGCGCCGACCGGGAGAGTGTGATGGCCGCCCGCCCCATGGGCATCAGCGCCTACATCACCAAGCCCTTCGATGTGCCCAAGGTCATCGCCTGCCTGGAGGACCTGCTGCCCGGCGACGACCCGGCCGTGGAGCCCGAAGCACGCCAGGGCAGCTTCGAGGAGCACCTGCGCGGCCTGACCGCCGAGCAGCTGGATGTGCCGCTGCTGGCCGACGTGAAGGACAGGCTGCAGCAGGCCAGCCGGGGCGTGCCGATGGATTTCAAGGCGCTGGCCGCTGACTGGAACCACGACCCGGCGCTGTGCGCCTACCTGATCGCCGCCGCCAACAGCGCCACCTACGGCAGTAGCCAGGCGCCGTGCATCAGCCTGCCCGACGCGCTCAAGCGCATGGGCGCGCGCACGTGCATGAACCACGCCATCGCCCTGGCCCTGCGCCAGGCCGGCAGCTCCACCGATCCGTTGCTGAAGATATTCCTGCAGAACTACCTGGAAGAGATCGAACAGCTCGCCGAAACCGTGGTGCGCACCGCCCGCCAATGCGGCCTCGACCATGCTCCACTGCAGGCAGCGGCACTGCTCTACCGGCTGGGCGAGATGTGCGTGATCTTCCAGGCCCAGCAGTGGATGCGACAGAGCCGCCAGAGCCTCGACGACAACTCCCTGATGAGGGCCATCGCCGACTTCGCCGAACCGCTCGCCATCCGCCTCAAGGCGCACTGGGGCCTGCCCATGGCCCTGCGCGACCTGATCGGTGCCTGCTATGCGTTGCCGCAGTTCCAGGTGCGTCAGGAGCAGGTGGTCATGCGCCTGGCCGCCGCCCTGTGCAGCGGGGAGCCCGAGGAAGAGATCGAGCGCCTCAAGCGCCTGGCCGGCGTGGGCTAGGGCGGACGGGGCTGGCACAGCGCTCATCCGCCACGCGCCATCCCCGCGAACGCGGGCAGCCACTCAAAGAGCAGTCCGAATCCGCCGGCCCCGGGCTGAACGGAAACCGGTGCATTCGCGAAGGATTCGTTTTCGTGCCTTTCGTTGCGTCCCCTTCACCGGGCCCCCGCGTTCGCGAGGGGACGGGGTTTGCACCGCGCTCATCCGCCACCCGTCATCCCCGCGGACACGGGGAGCCACTAAAGAACGGCCGCAGCGACTCCAGTCGCCAGGCGGCATGGGCCGCCCGTCACACCGCCCAACCTGCTGGAGTCTTTCTCTCATACGGCCGGGTGGAACCCGAGCGTCGGATAACTTCGTCTAGGCTGTCAGTTAGTCCGCACCAGAGTGTCAATCGGGGTAGCCAGGGAATGCACGACCTCTACAGCCACGATCCAGTGATTCTCATCGTCGATGACCAGGTCAGCCACATCCGGGTGCTGAGCGAAGCGGTGCGCGACCTGGCGGCCGTGCACATCGCCAATGGCGGCCCGGGAACCCTGGAGATCGCCCGCTCCTGCCGGCCCGACGTGGTGCTCCTGGACATCGAGATGCCGCAGACGAACGGGTTCGACATCTGCCGGCAGATCAAGGCCGACCCCAAGCTGTGCGACGCCTCGATCATCTTCGTCACCTCCCACAACGGGCCGGAGAACGAGCTGCAGGCCCTGGAATCCGGTGCGCTGGGCTTCATCCAGAAGCCGCTCAACCTGCCCGTGGTGCGGGCCTACGTGAAAGCCCACCTGAGCCTGCGCGAGCAGGCCAAGCGCGTGGCCTATGTCGATGCGCTGACCGGCCTGCCCAATCGCGCGCTGTTGCAGGACCGCGCCGTCCAGGCGCTGCAGAAGGCCCGCCGGGGCCAGGGCCGGGTGGCGATGCTGATGCTCGACCTGGACAATTTCAAACTGATCAACGACTCCATCGGCCACACCACCGGGGACCAGGTACTGCGGGAGGTGGCGCTGCGGCTCTCGGCCTCGGTGCGTACCGTCGACACCGTCAGCCGCCAGGGTGGCGACGAATTCGTGGTGCTGCTGCCGGATGTGCAGGGCTTCGACGCGGTGGGGGACTTCGCCGAGCGCCTGCTGTCGATCATCGCCCTGCCGCTGACCATCAACGGCGCCCGCTACGACCTCTCGGCCAGCATCGGCATCAGCGTCTACCCGGACGACTGCGACAACCTGGAGTCCCTCTACCGCTACGCCGACTCGGCCATGTACCAGGCCAAGGTGGAGGGGCGGAACCGCTTCCGCTTCTTCTCCGAGAAGATCGAGGCCAGCACCCGCGCCCGCCACATGCTCGAGCGCCACATGCGCCGGGCCCTGGAACAGCGGGTGTTCGAGGTGTTCTACCAGGCCAAGATCGATGCCGCCGATGGCCGCCCGACGGGCATCGAGGCGTTGATCCGCTGGCGCACCTCCGACGGCTCGCTGGTGTCGCCAGCAGACTTCATCCCCCTGGCCGAGGAAACCGGGTTGATCATCCCCATCGGCAAGTACGTGATGCTGCAGGCCTGCAACGACGCCAGGCGCCTGCTCGAGATGGGCTACCCGCTGTGCCTGAGCGTGAATATCTCCGCCGTGCAGTTTCGCGAGGAAAGCTTCCTCGGCATGGTCAAGGACATCATCCAGGAGTCCGGCCTGCCGCCCGACCACCTGGAGCTGGAAATCACCGAAGGCGTGCTGGCCCACGACATCGACCAGGCACGCAAGACCCTGCTGGCGCTGAAGGAAGTGGGCGTGCGCATCGCCATCGACGACTTCGGCACCGGCTACTCGAGCCTCGCCTACCTCAAGCGCCTGCCCATCGATGTGCTGAAGATCGACCAGAGCTTCGTCCGCGAAATGCTCACCGACCGCAGTGACGCGGCGATCATCGAAGCGGTCATCCGCCTCGCCCAGGCCCTGGAGCTGGACCTGGTGGCCGAAGGCGTCGAGCACCGCGAACAGGCGCGGCTGCTGCTCGGGCTGGGCTGCCGGATCATGCAGGGTTACCTGTTCTGCCGGCCGGTGCCCTTTCCCGAGGCCAGCCGCTTCCTCGCCGAGAACACCACCCACCCGCAACGCTGGCTCGACGCCGACGACGGAGCCGGCCAATGAGCCGGCGCCTGTCCGCACCGGTCTACAGCATGCTGGCCGTGGTCCTGGCCGGCGTGCTGGCCACCGCGCTGGTGGCCAGCCAGCTGCAGCAGCACAACCAGCAGCGCATCCACGAGGCACTGGAGCGGGCCACCGACACCATGGCCGATGCCGTGGTGCGTCGCCTGGGCCTCTACCAATACGGCCTGCGCGGCGCCCGTGGCGCCCTGGTGACCGTGGGCGAGGCAGGCATCAGTCGCGAGCTGTTCAATCGCTACGCACGCTCGCGCGACATCGCCGTCGAATTTCCCGGGGCGCGGGGGTTCGGGCTGATCCGCAAGGTCGCCCAGGCCGATGAAGCCGACTTCCTCCGCCGCGCCCGCGCCGATGGCAAGCCGGATTTCACCCTTCGCCAGATCAGCCAGCACGAGGGTGATCGCTTCGTCATCCAGTACCTGGAGCCGGTGACCAACAACGCGGCGGCCATCGGCCTGGACATCGCTTCGGAAAGCAACCGGCGCGAGGCCGCGCTGGCCGCCATGCGCAGCGGCGAGGTGCGTCTCACCGCGCCCATCACCCTGGTGCAGGCGATCGGCAAGCCGCTGCAGTCCTTCCTCATGCTGATGCCCATCTACCAGGGCGTGACCGTCCCCGGGACCGTCGAGGAGCGCGAACGGCAGCTCGTCGGCTGGAGCTACGCGCCGCTGCTCACCGAGGAGGTGCTCGACGGCCTGCAGGTGGATGCCCACTCCCTGCAACTGCGCCTGCGCGACATCACCACGCCGGGTTCTTCAGATGTGTTCTACGAAAGCGCCGCCTCCCCCGACGGCAGTACCGAGGTGATGAGCCTGCGTGTCGAACGCAGCCTCTACGGGCGGCACTGGGAGGTGGAGTTGGCCGCTTACCCGGCCTTCACCGCCCAGCTCAACCTGCTCTCGCCCCGCCTGGCCTGGGGCGGCGGCCTGGCACTGACCTGCCTGCTGGCCGCGCTGGTGGGGGCCAACGGCGTCAGCGGCTGGCGCAAGCAGCAGGTGTTCGAGCAGCGCTCGCGCCTGGCGGCCATCGTCGAAAGCTCGCCCGACGGCATCATCGGCCAGACCCTGGATGGCGTGGTGACCAGCTGGAACGCCGGCGCCGAGGCGATCTTCGGCTACGACGCGGAGGAGGCCATCGGCCACACGCTCAAGGAACTGATCGTCCCCGTGGCGCGCGCCGATGAGGAGACCGACATCCTGCGGCGGGTCGGCCGGGGCGAGCGCCTCGCCCTGTTCGATGCCCAGCGCCATCGCAAGGACGGCAGCCTGGTCGACGTCTCGTTGTCCATCGCCCCCATCCTCGATCACCAGCAGCACGTGGTGGGCATCTCCAAGACGGTACGCGACATCACCGCGCAGAAGCGCGCCGAAGCCCGCATCCTCGAACTCAACGCCGGGCTGGAGGAGCAGGTGGCGGCGCGCACCCAGGAACTGACCGCGACCAACGTCCTGCTCGACAGCGTGCTCAGCTCCGCCTCGGAGGTGTCCATCATCGCCACCGATGCCGATGGCCTGATCCGCGTCTTCAACCGGGGTGCCGAGCGCCTGCTGGGCTACACGGCGAAGGAGCTGGTGGGGCGGCAGACCCCAGCGCTGCTGCACGTCACCGAAGAGGTGGTCGAGCGCGGCCACGAACTCAGCGAGCGCTTCCGGCAACCGATCCAGGGCTTCCGTGTCTTCGTCCACGTGCCCGAGTACGAGGGTGCCGAGGCCCGCGAGTGGACCTACGTGCGCAAGAACGGCACGCGCTTCCCGGTGACCCTGGTGGTCACCGCCATCCGCGACGCCAGCGGCAAGCCCACCGGCTACCTCGGCATCGCCCTGGACATCACCGAGCGCAAGGCCGCCGAGCATCGGCTGCAGGAAAGCCTGGCCACCACCCGCGCGGTGCTGGACACGGCAGTCAACCCGGTCATCACCTTCGGCCCCGACGGGCGCATCCAGTCATTCAACCCCGCCGGTGGCGTGGTCTTCGGCTGCGACCCGCAGACCATGCCCGGACGCCACCTGGAAGAGCTGGTGGACCCGGCCTCGCGCGAGGCCTTCGCCGCGCTCATCGCCAGCTATACCGGCCCGGCCGGCGGCGCGGGCACCAGCGGGCTGGAACTCTGGGGGTTGCGCGGCGATGGCAGCAGCTTCCCCATGCAGCTCACCCTGGCGGCCATGGGGACCAACGGCGAGCAGCGCCTGGTCTGCGTGGTCACCGACCTGACCGAACAACACCTGCAGCGCAAGAGCCTGCTGGCCGCCCGTGACCAGTTGCTGCTGGCCGCCGAGGTGGCCGAGCTGGGCATCTGGTCCTGGACCCTGGCGGACGACACCCTGCAATGGAACGCCCGCATGTTCGAAATCTACGGCCAGCCGCCCGAGCAGAGCGAGCGGGGCCTGCTGCTGGAGCACTGGCAGGCGCGCGTGCACCCGGAGGATATCGACCGGGTGGCCAATCAACTGCGCGCCGCCATCGACGGCAGCGCGCGCTACGAGCCGATCTTCCGCATCGTCCGCCCCGACGGCCAGGTGCGCTTCATCCAGGCTGCGGCGCAGATCGAGCGCGACGCCCAGGGCCAGCCGACCAAGGTCACCGGCATCAACCGCGACATCACCGCCCAGCGCGAACTGGAGTCGCGGCTGCTCGAGGCCCGCGACCGGGCCGATGCCGCCAGCGCTGCGAAGAGCTTCTTCCTGGCCAACATGAGCCACGAGATCCGCACGCCGATGAACGCCGTGCTGGGCATGCTGCAACTGGTCCAGGGCACCGCGCTCAACGAGCGACAGCTGGACTACGTACTCAAGGCGCAGACCGCCGCCCGTTCGTTGCTGGGGCTGCTCAACGACATCCTCGACTATTCCAAGATCGAAGCCGGCAAGCTGCAGCTCGACCCCCACGACTTCGAGCTGGAGGCGTTGATGCGCGACCTCGCCGTGGTGCTCGCCGGCAACCAGGGCGACAAGGACGTGGAGGTGATGTTCGACCTCGATGCGCGGGTGCCGCAGCGGCTGATCGGCGACAGCTTCCGGCTGCAGCAGGTGCTGATCAACCTGGCCGGCAATGCCCTCAAGTTCACCAGCGTCGGCCAGGTGGTGGTGGGTTTCCACCTGCTCGACCTGTCCGAGCATTCGGCGTTGCTGCGGGTCTCGGTCAGCGACACCGGCATCGGCATCAGCCCGGAGCAGATGGAACGCATCTTCGACGGCTTCACCCAGGCCGAGGCCTCCACCTCGCGGCGCTTCGGCGGCACCGGGCTGGGGTTGGTGATCTGCAAGCGCCTGGTCGAGCTGATGGGGGCCAGGCTCCAGGTCGAGAGCCAGCCGGGCCAGGGCAGCCGCTTCTGGTTCGACGTGACCCTGGACCTGGCCGAGCCCGGTGCCCTGCGCGCGGCCTGCCCGGGCGTCGATGCACCGCTGCGCCTGCTGGTGGTGGATGACAACCCGGTGGCGGGTGAAGTGCTGTTGCGCACCCTGCTGTCCCTGGGCTGGCAGGCCGAATACGCCGCCACCGGCGAGGCGGCCGTGAACCAGGTGCGGGAGGCGGCGCAGCGCCAGGAGCCCTTCGACCTGGTGCTGATGGACTGGCGCATGCCCGGCCTCGACGGCCTGGCCGCCAGCGAGGCGATCCAGGCCATGGCGGGCGAGCTGCGGGTGCCGCGCATCCTGATGATCACCGCGCACGGCAGCGAGGTGCTGGCCGACCGCAGCCAGCAGGGCGGGGCGCCGTTCGCCGGCTTCCTCACCAAGCCGGTCACTCCCATGCAGCTGGCCAGTGCCGTGCAGCGCGCCCTGGGGCAGGTGGAGGCCCCGGTCGCCGCGGCCCTCGACGGGGCGCGGCGACGTCTTGCCGGGCTGCGCCTGCTGGTGGTGGAGGACAACGCGCTCAACCGCCAGGTGGCGTCCGAGCTGCTTGCGGGCGAGGGGGCCGAGGTGCGCTTGGCCGAGGGTGGCCTGGAGGGCGTGCAAGCGGTGCTTGGCAGCCTGAAAACGTTCGATGCGGTGCTGATGGACGTCCAGATGCCCGACATCGATGGCCTGGAAGCCACCCGGCGCATCCGCGCCGACGGCCGCTACCCGACGCTGCCGATCATCGCCATGACCGCCAATGCCGCCGCCCAGGACAGGCAGAGCTGCCTGGACGCCGGCATGGACGACCATGTCGGCAAGCCCATCGACATCCACCAACTGGTGGCCACGCTGCTGCGCTGGACCCAGCCCGGCGCCGTCATCCGCGAGGCACCGCCGCAGGCGGAGCCGGAACAGGCATCCGTGGTGGAACCCCGTGCGGCCATCCTGGCGCGCTTCGGTGGCAACCAGAACCTGCTGATGACGGTGCTCGCCAGCTTCGCTACCGAGATGCAGAAACAGATGCAGCACCTGCGCGAGTCAGTCGCCAGCGGCGACCTGCGCGCGGTGGTCGGCGTGCTCCATGGCCTCAAGGGCAGCTCCGGGACCATGGGGGCCAGCGCCCTGTGCCTGCGTTCCGGCGAACTGGAGCAGCAGGGCCTGCACCTGGCACCCGAGGAGGCCGCCGCCTTCCTCCACGAGCCGCCCTGGGTCGACGAGCTGCAAGCGTTGCTGCAGCGCAGCAGCGCGGAGCTGGACCAGCTCTTCCCCGGTGCGGCGGCTCCCCAGGCCGCGCCGCCGGTGCCCGTGCGCGACCCGCATTCCGAGCAGGTCGGGGCGCAGGCCATGGCGGATTGGCAGGCGGCGCTGGGCAAGGTGATGGAGCTGCTGGAGACCGGCAGCCTGGCGGCCCTGGACCACACGGAACCGCTGTTGCACAAGGCACCGCCGCCCCTGCGCGAGGCCTGCCTGGTCTTCGTCCGCCTGGTGGACGAGCTGGACTTCGAGGCCGCCCGCGAGTGCGGCCTGCGCCTGCACCGGGGCGAGGGCCACGGATAGGCGGGCGGCCCTGTGCGGCGTCCGTGCCAACAGGTATCGTGCGCACTTTCCAGTTGTTCCCCAGGGTTTCGCCGCATGACCTGCACCTTCCTCCGCGCCGCCATCCTCGGCCTCGGCGCCCTCTGCTCGGCCACCGCCTTCGCGCGGGTCGAGGTGGAGGCCGTCCAGCACACCTCCGGCCCGATGCTGGTGGCCAAGGTGTCCGAAGACATCGCCCCCGGTGACTACGACACGCTGATGAAGGGCGTGCTCGGCAATCCCGGCACGTTCGTGCGCAAGATCGTCCTGCTGGACAGCATCGGCGGCAGCGTGCCTGAAGCCATCCGCATGGGCCGCCTGCTGCGCGAGACCGGCTTCGACGCGCTGGTGCCGTCCACCGGCCTGTGCCAGGGCACCTGCGTCTACCTGCTGGCCGCCGGGCGCGGCAAGATCGTCAGCGGCTCGGTGGGCCTGCACCGCCCCTACTACGCCCATGGCGATTCCTCCCGCGACGAGGCGCTGTACAAGGGCGTGCGCTACAACGCTGCCGCCTACTTCAAGGAAATGAACATCCCGCCCAGCCTGCTGGAGGACATGCAGCGCACCGACCCCCGGCAGATGCGCGTGCTCTCGGCGGCGGAGCTGGCGCGCTACCGCCTCTCCGGGAAATAGCACTGCGCCCGCCGACCAGACGCCCTGTCGGCGGGGGTTCCAGAGCGTCGGGCTTGCTGTATAAAAGCCATGGGCCATCACGCAGTCGCCGGAACACGCCGCCATGAAAGACGAAGTCGAAACCACCAACGCGGTCTACAAGACGCTGCTGGAATCCACCAGGGCGATCCCCTGGAAGATCGACTGGAAGACCATGAACTTCGCCTACATCGGCCCGCAGATCGAAGCGCTGCTGGGCTGGAGCCCGTCCAGCTGGATCAGCGTCAATGACTGGGCCGAACGCATGCACCCCGAGGACCGCGACGCCGTGGTCGCCTTCTGCGTCTCCCAGTCCCAGGCCGGCACCGATCACGAGGCCGACTACCGCGCCCTTACCGCCGCCGGCGACTACGTGTGGATCCGCGATGTGGTGCATGTGATGCGCGACGAGGCCGGCGAGGTGCAAGCGCTGATCGGCTTCATGTTCGACATCAGCGAGCGCAAGCACGCCGAGCAGAAGCTGGTGGAGCTGCAGAAGCAGCTGGAAGAGTTCTCCTACAAGGATGGCCTGACCGGCGTGGCCAACCGGCGCATGGTCGACTCGACCCTGGACGTGGAGTGGGCCAACGCCCAGCGCACCCAGCAGCCGCTGTCGCTGATCCTCCTCGATATCGACTACTTCAAGCAGTACAACGACCACTACGGCCACATCCAGGGCGACGATTGCCTGAAGAGCGTCGGCCAGGCGCTGAGCGAGGCCGCCAACCGCCCGCGTGACCTCGTCGGGCGCTTCGGAGGCGAGGAATTCGTCCTGATCCTCCCGGAAACCGATGCCGACGCCGCCCGCCAGGTGGCCGAGCGCTGCCGCCGCCTGCTTCGCGAGCGCTGCATCCCCCACGAGAAATCCGGGGTCGCCTCGCTGCTCACCGTCAGCCTCGGCGTCGGCACCATCATCCCCACCCAGCACGACCAGGCGCTTGCCTTCGTCGAATCCGTCGATCGCCTGCTGTACCGGGCCAAGCAGGGCGGCCGCAACCGCTTCGAAGCCGGCCAGTGGACTGACACCGAGGCCCGGCAGGAGCAGGGCGGAACAGCCTGAACGGCTGCGCTGCCTGCCATTCCCGGGCTACCTCAAGCACGGCCTTGAGCGCTGCGTAGGGTGGAGGTCGCTCTTTACCTCCACCAGCGGTGTCCCTCCGACGCAGCGGCGCTCGCCTATTTCGCGAATGAATTCCCACGACGATAGGTCGAGGCAAGGAGTGGCCCCGTAGGGCGGGTGCAACCCGCGTGTGGCGCGGTGCCTGGATCAACGGGTTTCACCCGACCTACGCCCTGGGCGAATGAATTCGCCCCTACAACCTTGGCGGGGCCTTTATGCGTCCACCGCCACTTCCACCGCCTCGCCGTTGAGCCGTGCCGGCCACACCCGCAGGCGCTGTTCGGGGTATTCCACGCAGCTGCCGTCCTCCAGGCGGAAGTGCTGCTTGTACAGCGGCGAGGCGATCACCAGTTCGCCCTTGATGTGGCCGAGCAGGCCGCGGCCGATGACGTTGGCGCCGGATTTCGGGTCGCGGTTCTCGATGGCGTAGAGGCGCTCGCCGTCCTCCGCCCCGGGCAGCAGGAAGAGGGCGACCTGGGCGCCGTCGAGCCAGGCGACGACGCCGGAGTTGGCGACCAGGTCGCGGGCCGCGCAGAGCGTGCGCCAGGTGGGCTGGGGAGTGGTTCGCAGGGCGCGGGTCTGGCTCATTGGTGCACCTCCTCGGTGACGGGGATCAGGTGGAGTTCGCTGGCGGTCGCCGGCCGGCGCTGGCCGCGTTCGCGGACGAAGTGGATGTCGGGGTCGCCGCGCCGGTCGTTGACGAAGGTGCGGAAGCGCTTGAGCTTCTCCGGGTCCTTCAGGGCATTGGCCCATTCGCATTCGTAGCGGTCGACCACCTGCTGCATCTGCGCCTCCAGCTCGGCGCCCAGGCCCAGGCTGTCGTCGAGGATCACCGCCTTGAGGTAGTCCAGCCCGCCCTCCAGGCTCTCGCGCCACACCGAGGTGCGCTGCAGCTTGTCGGCGGTGCGCACGTAGAACATCAGGAAGCGGTCGATGGCGCGCACCAGGGCCTCGTCGTCGAGGTCGGTGGCCAGCAGCTCGGCATGGCGCGGGCGCATGCCGCCGTTGCCGCAGACGTAAAGGTTCCAGCCCTTGTCGGTGGCGATCACGCCGACGTCCTTGCTCTGCGCCTCGGCGCATTCACGGGTGCAGCCGGAGACGGCGAACTTGATCTTGTGCGGCGAGCGCAGGCCCTTGTAGCGGTTCTCCAGGTGCAGGGCCATGGCCACGCTGTCCTGCACCCCGTAGCGGCACCAGGTGCTGCCGACGCAGGATTTGACCGTGCGCAGGGACTTGCCGTAGGCATGCCCGGTCTCGAAGCCGGCCTCGATCAGCTCGCCCCAGATAGCCGGCAGCTCGTGCAGCTGGGCGCCGAACAGGTCGATGCGCTGGCCGCCGGTGATCTTGGTGTACAGATCGTACTTCTTCGCCACCTGGCCGAGGACGATGAGCTTGTCCGGGGTGATCTCGCCGCCGGCGATGCGCGGCACGATGGAGTAGGTGCCGTTCTTCTGCATGTTGGCCATGAAGGTGTCGTTGGTGTCCTGCAGCGGCACCAGCAGCGGGTCGGTGATCGACTGGTTCCAGCAGGACGCCAGGATCGAGGCCACCGCCGGCTTGCAGATGTCGCAGCCGGTGTGGCCACGGCCATGGCGTGCCAGCAGTTCCTCGAAGCTCTGGATGCCTTCCACCCGCACCATCGCGTAGAGCGCCTGGCGGGTGTGGGCGAAGTGTTCGCACAGGCTCGTGTCGACGGCCACGCCGCGGGCGCTCAGTTCGTGCTCGAAGACCTGCTTGAGCAGGGCGGCGCAGCCCCCGCAGCCGGTGGCGGCCTTGGTCTGCGCCTTGAGTTCGCCCAGGTCGGTGCAGCCTTCGTCCACCGCGCAGCACACCGCGCCCTTGCTGACGTTGTGGCACGAGCAGATCGTCGCGCTGGCGGGCAGGGCGTCGACGCCCAGGGCCGGCGCGCCGTCGGAGAGCGGCAGGATCAGGCCGGACGGGTCCCGGGGCGGCTCGATGCCGTTCTGCACGTACTGCAGCAGGGTGTCGTAGTAGCTGTTGTCGCCCACCAGCACCGCCCCCAGCACCCGCTTGCCGTCGGCGGACACCACCAGGCGCCGGTAGCTGGCGCTGGCTTCGTCGATGAAGCGGTAGCTGCGCGCACCGGGCGTGGCGGCGTGGGCATCGCCGATGGAGCCGACGTCCACGCCCAGCAGCTTGAGCTTGGTGGACATGTCGGCGCCGCTGAAGGGCTCGTGGGGCTGGCCGGCCAGCAGCGCGGCGAGGTTGCGCGCCATGGCGTAGCCGGGGGCGACCAGGCCGAAGACGCTACCGTTCCAGGAGGCGCACTCGCCGATGGCGAAGATCGCCGGGTCGCTGGTGCGGCAGTCTTCGTCGATCACCACGCCGCCGCGCGGGGCGATCTCCAGGCCGGCAGCGCGACCGAGGGCGTCCTGCGGGCGGATACCGGCGGAGAAGACGATCAGGTCGGTCTCGAGGAATTCGCCGTCGTTGAACCGCATGCGGTAGGCGTATTCCTCGCCGGGGACGATCTCCTGGGTGGCGCGGGCCAGGTGCACACCCACCCCAAGGGCCTCGATGCGGGCACGCAGGGCGGCGCCGCCGTCGGCATCCAGTTGCACCGGCATCAGCCGTGGGGCGAACTCCACCACCTGGGCTTCCAGGCCCAGTGACTTCAGCGCGTTGGCCGCCTCCAGGCCGAGCAGGCCGCCGCCTACCACCACGCCACGGCGGGCGCTGGCGGCGGCCTCGCGGATGCCGTCGAGATCGTCGAGGGTGCGGTAGACCAGGCGCGAGCGGCCCTCGGCCCCGGGGATCGGCGGCACGAAGGGGTAGGAGCCGGTGGCCAGCACCAGGCGATCGTAGGGCTGGCGGCCTTCGGCGGTGATCACTTCGCGGCGTTGGCGGTCGATCTCCAGCACCTGCACGCCCAGGTGCAGGTGCACGCCGTGGCGGGCGTACAGGCCGGGTTCGCCGAGGCCCAGGGCCTCGGCGTCCTTGCCGGTGAAGTATTCGGAAAGGTGCACGCGGTCGTAGGCGCGCTGGCGCTCCTCGCCGTAGACATGCACCTGGTAGCGCCCCAGGGCGCCACGTTCGATCAACTGCTCCACGCAGTGGTGACCGACCATGCCGTTGCCGATGACGACCAGGATCTCGCTTTTGATCGGGGTGACGATGGCGTTCATGAGCCTTCCTCTGTCGAAGCCGCTGCCAGGGCCTGCGGAAAAAAATGCAAAAAAAAACGCCTGGAACCGTCGAGCGGCTCCAGGCGCCTTTGCCTGGTATTGGTGGGTGTCGGGGAGGGCCGTACGGGCTCCGTTGCCCTGGCCATCCGTCCCGCTGTGCTGGGTCATCGGCGACCGTGCGGGAGGCCCCGGTGGAGAAATCCAACGGAGCCGATCAGGGAAAAGCAGGTTGCATGCCAGGTGCGTGAAGGGGCGGTGGCGGGGCGGGCGCGGCCCTTGCGGGGCAAGGCATGCGGCGCGGATGTGGCGCTTGCCCGCGCGGTGGAATCAGGCGGCGGCCGTGGCGGTCGGCTGAACCATGATGGGGCGCTGGGGCGCGCCGTTCCCTGTTTTGGAGCGGCGCACCGGGGCGGTCAGTTGAGCAGGTCGGGGTCGAGCATGTCGCACTCGAAGCTCAGCCAGCCGCCTTCGACGCCGGCGTCGCCGCCGGTGATCGGGCCGTAGTAGGTGAGGCCGATGTCCAGGGTGATGCAGACGTGGGTCGGCTCGTCCGGGGCCGCCAGCTGGCCCTTGAAGTGCACCTTCATCACGCCCGGGGAGACGGTCTCCAGGCCGATGTCCACGCGGGGGTTGTCCACCGCCTCGGCTTCGCGGCCGAAGTGTTCGGCGCTGACGGTCAGGGTGGCGGTGTCTTGGTACATGCAAGGTCTCCAGTGATAGGCGCGCGCCCGGGGGCGAAAGGCCGCCAGGGTAATCCAGCGTCGGGGGCGCGACCATCGTCGGATGAAAAAAACGATCCGCGCGTCAGATGGGCCGAACCCCCGCCGCCGTCGCCTCTCGAACCCTCTACAGCCACAGAGGAGACGCGTCATGACCCAACAGGACGAAACCGATCCCACGAACCGGCTCCGGCGTGACTCGCCCGGCGACGCGCGCGGCCTGCCGGGCTACCCGAAAGAGCGTGACGGCGAACGCCTGCGGCGCCAGATGGGCGACGAGCTGGGCTTCGACCCCGACTCCCCCGACCTCGCCGACCCGCAGATCGACCCGCCCGGGCCGCCGCAGGCCCCTACCGACGGTGCCCACCCGGCCAGGCCACGCGCCCCCGGCAAGCAGTACCCGCCCTACGATTGACGCTCCGGGCCGGTGAGCGTGGTCGACGACCCTTTCGCTCGCGGCCCGCCCCACTGCGCCTGCGCACCGCCCTTGCGCTGTTCCGATGGGCTTCTAGTCTGTTGCTTTCCGGAGTTTCACCAGCACAAGGAGCGATATGTCATGCCGGATTACTACGATGAAGATGGAAACAAACACACCCTGTCGGACTGGCCCGGTACCTCGTACAAGGCCCAGGTGATCAATAACGCCTACAGAACGGGCAATTTCTTCGTGGAGTCGGTGCGGGGCCAGCAGCTCGTGTTCTTTCGCTGCGCCTGGTGCGGCTACCCCGTCTCGTCCTCGGGGGTCGAGGGCGATCACGTGGTCAATCAGCAAGTGGGGCGGGCGCCGAAACGAAAGAGCCTGGGCAAGCACGACATCGACTACAAGGAAATCCGGGGCTTGTTCGAGGATGCCGAGAGTTGGGAAAACGCCGACGGCAGCGCCTGGAACCTGGTGTTGTCCTGCTCCGAGTGCAATGGCGGCTCCCGCAACCGCAAGCGCAGGGCGACCCGCAGCACCTATCGCGGTGATCGTGATACCCAGGGCCCCCAGGGCGGCAGCGGTATCGGCGTCGCCTAGAGAGGCAACGCGCATTGGTCACCAAACGCAGCCCCGTAGCCCGGGCTACGGGGCGGTGAGCGCTTCGCGAGCAGGGCTCGCTCCTACGTCGGAGCCCGGGGCGGGCGCCGTGCCCTGCCTTACATGCCCAGCGGCGCATTGGTCGCCACGCGCAGGGCCAGGCCTTCGTAGGCGTCCAGCTCCAGGTGCAGTTCGCCCTGTTCGGTGAGGTCGCCCTCCAGGCGCTCGTTGATCATGTCCACCACCGGCCCCGGCGGGACATCGGGCAGCACGATGACCTCACTGAGCGGCTCGGCGCCGAAGTTCAGCGCGGTGACCTGGATGCCACGCCCGGCGGGCAGCTCGTGGACCATGACCAGCAGTGCCGGGTGCTGCGTCGCGGGAATCAGGATCTGCCGGCTGGAGGCCACGCCATAGGCGCGCCGCACCGCCAGCATGCGCCGCGCCTGGGCGGCGAAGGAGTCCGGGTCCTTGAGCTGTTCCACCAGGCTGCCGTACAGGCTGCGCGCCCTGGGCATGCCTTCGCTGGAAAGCGTCGCCTCGGGCGCCAGGTCCGCCAGGTCGTAGGCGCCGCGGTGGATCCAGCGCGTGTCGCCGTCGGCCAGCAGCGGCTCCACCTGTTCGGGCGCCAGCGGCAGGGCGCCCACCAGGTCCCAGCCGGAGAGGGCGACGATGCCCGGCTGCATGGCGTTGAACATCAGCAGCAACAGGTGCGCCTGGCGGATGCGTGCGATGTCCGCCTCGGTGATGGCGTCGAGATCACGGATGCCGAGGGCGGCGGTGATGATGCTCACCGTGGTGCAGGACACGCCGTTGGTGACGAACTTGAGGTTGTAGGGCGCGTCCTTGCCGGCCAGGCGCTCGTACATCTCGGCGCGGATGTGCTCGCGGAGGATGTTGCCCGGCAGGCTCTGGCCCTTGAAGACATAGGTGTCGTTGGCGTGCAGGGTCCAGAAATGCACCAGCTCCAGGGTCAGCTCGTCGTGGTTCTGCAGGGCGTGGATCAGCGAGGCCGGGTCGATGCCGAAGGCGTGCATCTGGTTGAGCATCAGGCGCAGGAACTCGGTGTCGCCGGTGAGCAGGGCGTGCTGGTAGGCCGGACGGGTGATGAAGTCGTAGGAGAGGTCGGCGCCGCCCTGGGACATGGCGGCGATGTCGTCCAGGGTCAGGTTCAGCTCCTGGAAGCTGAAGCCGCCGGCCTTGCGGATCATGCCGCCGAGCAGCTGGTTGCCGGTGACCGACAGCGGGTGGCTCTCCGACCAGGCGTTGCCCTGGGCGCGCCGCTCGACGCCGAGGAAGCCGTTGGCGTCCAGGCGCAGCACGCGGGCGCCGAGCACGTCGATGGAGTGCAGCGCGTCGCCGATGATCAGTTGCTGCGCGGCGAAGGTCGGGTCCAGCCAGTTCAAGGACGGCTGGCCTTCCTTGAAGTAATGCAGGTAGACCCAGCGCCGCAGCTTGCCGTCCACGCCACGCACGGGCGCCGTGGCGCTCCAGTCGGTCTCCTTGACCCCGGGCTCGAAGAAGATCACCCGCTGCAACTGGCCCACCAGGTAGTGGCGGTCGCGCAGGGCGTCCACCGTTTCCGGCGGCAGGTTCACCGCGTCGCGGCCCTCGGGCACCTCCGGCAGCAGCGGCCAGTCGGCCTCCTGGATCTCCACCATGTGGTAGATGCCGGGGTAGTCCCCGTAGGCCATCTCCGCCAGGCGGAAGTCGGCGCCCTTGCCGGTGTGGGCGGGGATGCTGTCGTCGATGGTCACCGCGTTGTGCGCGGCGGCCACGCGGCTGAGGTGGACCTGCTGCTCGTCGGTGCCGAAACGCGGGTCGATGTCCAGGCCGATGCGGTCGAAATTGCCGTCCACGGTCGGTGTGTAGTCACGCCCGCGCAACCCGCCGGAGCGCTTCAGCGGCCCGGTGTGGATGCCCTGGATGCCGAGGTCGGAGAAGGCCGCCCAGAGGCGCTCGTCGCCCAGCGCCTCGAGCACCGAGCCGCCCTCGGCGGTGATGATCGAGGCGGGATACACGGTGACCCACACCGAGGCCACGGCGGTGACGCTGCGCGGCCGGGTCTGCGCATAGGGGTGTTGCCACAGGCGCGGCTGGCCGGCGTAGAGGCGCGCCCGCTGGCGCGCGGCTTCGAGCATGGAGTGTTCGACCAGCCAGGTGACCTGGTCGCTGTCGGGGATGGGCATCGTTCGCTCCCTGGGTGGTGGGCCACCGGGAACGGGCCGGCAGCGCTTCCCTTGTTGAGAGCGATGGAGCGCGGGCTTTGTTCAGGTGATCTCAGACCACGCCCTGGCGGCGCAGCAGCTCCAGCACCTGCACCAGGCTCGGCAGCACGTCCAGGCACAGGGAGCGGGTCGCCTCGGGCGGCTGGCGCAGGTCCGGCACCATCAGCGTCGGCACCCCGGCGGCGTGGGCGGCGGCGACGCCGGGGATGGAGTCCTCGATGGCCAGGCAGGCGCCGGGGTGGCGCTCGATATGCCGGGCGGCGAGCAGGTACAGGGCCGGGTCGGGCTTGCCCAGGGGCACGTCGTCACGGGTGGCGATGGCGTCGAAGTAATGGGCGATGCCCCCCAGCTCCAGGTGCTCCTCGGCGGTCTCGCGGCCCGAGGAGGTGGCGATCGCCATGGGCCGGCCGCTGGCGCGCATGGCCTCCAGCAGCGGCACCACGCCTTCCTTGAGCGGCAGGCCGTTCTCCATGATCCGCGCCTTGTGGGCGAAGTAGGCGGCGCCGAAATCCTTGAGCGGGAAGTCCTCGCCGTAGTGGTCGAACAGGCGCTGGCGATAGGCCGGCCAGTCGATGCCCACCAACGCCTCGCACAGCTCGGCGGCGCCCACCAGGCCGAGGGTCTCGATGGCCGCCACGGTGCTCGCCAGGTTGATGCTCTCGGTGTCGACCAGGGTGCCGTCCAGGTCGAGCAGGAAACCTTCGATGCGTGACGCGTCCATTGCTTCTCCCCCGTTGACTGCTGCAGGACGGGCGACAGAATCGCATTCGCGGGCGGGCTGCGCCAAGGGGGAAGGGCAGGGGCGGCGCTGATCTTGACCCCGGACCGATGCCCGGCGCCGGCCTGTTTTTCGCGAATGAATTCGCTCCTGCGATCGGGGCTGGGGCCGGGCTTGGGTGCCACGCATGGCCACGCTTGGTGGACCGGTGGAGCGTGGTCCACCCTACGACGGTGCGGCTTCCGGGCGCGTGCGTATCTGGCGGGTAGGGTGGATGACGCTCTTTTCATCCACCGATCGGAGCCGATCTTGACCCCGGACCGATGCCCGGGCGCCGGCCTGTTTTTCGCGAATGAATTCGCTCCTGTGATTGGGGGCTGGGTGCCAGGCCCGGCCTCGCCTGGTGGACCGGTGGAGCGGGGTCCACCCTACGGACGGTGCGGTTTCCGGGCGCGTGCATATCCGGTGCGGGTCGGGTGGATGACGCTTTTTTCATCCACCGATCGGAGCTGATCTTGACCCCGGACCGATGCCCGGGCGCCGGCCTGTTTTTCGCGAATGAATTCGCTCCTGTGATTGGGGGCTGGGTGCCAGGCCCGGCCTCGCCTGGTGGACCGGTGGAGCGGGGTCCACCCTACGGACGGTGCGGTTTCCGGGCGCGTGCATATCCGGTGCGGGTCGGGTGGATGACGCTCTTTTCATCCACCGATCGGAGCTGGTCTTGAGCCCGGACCGATGCCCGGGTGCCGGCCTGTTTTTCGCGAATGAATTCGCTCCTGTGATTGGGGGCTGGGTGCCAGGCCCGGCCTCGCCTGGTGGACCGGTGGAGCGGGGTCCACCCTACGGACGGTGCGGCTTCCGGGCGCGTGCATATCCGGTGCGGGTCGGGTGGATGACGCTCTTTTCATCCACCGATCGGAGCTGATCTTGAGCCCGGACCGATGCCCGGGTGCCGGCCTGTTTTTCGCGAATGAATTCGCTCCTGTGATTGGGGGCTGGGTGCCAGGCACGGCCTCGCCTGGTGGACCGGTGGAGCGTGGTCCACCCCACGACGGTGGGGCTTTCGGGCGCGTGCATATCCGGCGTGGGTCGGGTGGATGACGCTTTTTTCATCCACCAGGCGGGGTCGATTGAAACCCCGGGCCGAAGCCCGGGCTACGGGCCATCCACCGGCACGGATCGGCCGTAGGTCGACGGTGGCTTTCTAGCCCTCCAGCGCGGCGAAGTAGCGGGCCGGCGGCATGCCCAGGGCCTTCTTGAACATGGTGATGAACGCACTCACCGATTCATAGCCAAGATCGCCCGAGACCTGCTGCACCGTGGCGCCGCCGGCCAGCAGGCGCAGGGCCACCAGCAGGTGCAGCTGCTGGCGCCAGCGGCCGAAGCTGAGGCCGGTTTCCTTCTGCACCAGGCGCGCCAGGCTGCGTTCGCTCATGGCCACGCGCGCGGCCCATTGCGCCAGGGTGCTGCGATCGGCCGGGTCGTCGGCCAGGGCGGTGGCGATGAGGCGGATGCGCGGGTCGTCGGAGACCGGCAGCAGGTGCCGCTCGCGGGGCATGCGTGCCAGTTCGGCGAGGAGGAAGCGCACCAGGTGGTCGGTGGCGCTGCCGGGCTCGTAGTCCCAGGGCAGCTCGGCCAGGTGGCGGATGCCCTCGCGCAGCAGCGCCGTGATGCTCAGGGTGCAGCACTCGTCCGGCAGGTCCGCGCAGCCGGGCTCGATGAAGAGGAACCAGATGTGCGCGTTGGCGGTGGCACGGTTGCTGTGGGGCGTGCCGCCAGGCAGCCAGATGGCGCATTGCGGCGGCACCATCAGCAGGGCGTTGGGCACCTCGCAGGTGACGCCGCCGCGCAGCGCGATGATCAGCTGGCCCTTGCGGTGGCTGTGCATGGGTACTTCGCTGCGGCTGTCGGAGATGTCGACTTTCATCGCCACGGCAGGGCGGTGGGAGAGGTCCGGGTCGATGCTGAGGGCGCGTTCCAGGGACATGGTGAATCTGGCCGGATTTGCAAATCGATCGGCAATATATCCAGATTCAGCCGATGCGTGTAGGCCGTAACGTAGCGGCCCACTCCTCTTCGGCCCGTTTCCATGTCCACCCGCACCCTGACCGCCTCGGTCGCCCGACCCGCCTTGCTGATCCTCGGCATCCTGCTCATCGCCGCCAACCTGCGCGCGCCCGTCACCGGCGTGGCGCCGCTGCTGGGGCTGATCCAGCCGGCGTTCGGCCTGTCCAACGCCGAGGCCGGCATCCTCACCACGCTGCCGCTGCTGGCCTTCGCGCTGATCTCGCCGTTCTCCGCCATGCTGGCGCGGGAATACGGCCTGGAACCCACGCTGTTCGGCGCGTTGATCCTGATCGCCGGCGGCATCGTCATGCGCTCGCTGGGGCCGGTCTGGTGCCTGTACCTCGGCACCTGGGTGATCGGCTCGGGCATCGCCGTCGGCAACGTGCTGCTGCCGAGCCTGCTCAAGCGCGATTTCCCCCGCAGCATCGCCAGCCTCACCGGCGCCTATGCGGTGACCATGGGCGTCGCCGCGGCCCTGGCCTCCATGGTCGCGGTGCCCCTGGCCCAGGCGGCCGAGAGCGGCTGGCGCCTGGCGCTGGGCGCGGTGATCGTCCTGCCGCTGCTGGCGATGGTGGCCTGGAGCCCGCAGCTGGGCCAGCACAGCGCGCCGGCCCAGGGCACGCCGGGGCCGCTGCATGGCGGGCGCGTCTGGCATTCGGCGCTGGCCTGGCAGATCACCCTGTTCATGGGCATCAACTCCTTCCTCTACTACGTGCTGGTGGGCTGGCTGCCGTCGATCATGGCCAGTGCCGGCTACTCACCGGCCGAGGCGGGTACCGCCCATGGCCTGCTGCAGCTGGCCTCGGCGCTGCCGGGGCTGGTGCTGGCGCCGCTGGTCAACCGCATGAAGGACCAGCGCTTCATCGCCCTGGCCATGGCGCTGCTGGCGGGTGTCGGGCTGCTCGGCCTGATGCTGGCGCCGGGCTGGTCGATCCTCTGGGCCATGCTCTTCGGCGCCGGGGCGGGGGCGGTGATCATCCTCGGCCTGACCTTCATCAGCCTGCGCGCCGGCAACCCCCAGCAGGCCGCCGCGCTCTCCGGCATGGTGCAGTGCGTGGGCTACCTGCTGGCCGCCTTCGGCCCGCCGCTGATGGGCCGCCTGCACGACGCCGCCGGCGGCTGGGGCCTGGCGCTGGCCCTGTGCCTGGCGCTGTCCCTGGCCATGGCGGTGGCCGGCTGGCTGGCGGGCAGGGCGCGGCAGATCGGCTAGTTCCACGCCCTTGCTCTGCTAGGCGTCGGCGAGGATCAGGTCGGCGCCTTTCTCCGCCACCATCATCACCGCGGCATTGGTGTTGCCCGAGGTGACGTTGGGGAAGATCGAGGCATCGACGATGCGCAGCCCTTCGACGCCATGCACCCGCAGCCGCGCGTCCACCACCGAGGTGCGCGGGTCGGCGCCCATCGCACAGGACCCGCACAGGTGGTAGATGGAGCCGGAGTTCTCGCGGAAGTACCGCAGCATGGCCTCGTCGTCGTCCACCGCAGGGCCGGGCAGCACTTCCTCCACCGTGATCGCCTTGAGCGCCGGGGCGGCCATGATCCTGCGGATCAGCCGGCTGCCCTGGATGGCTTCGTCGATGTCCTTTTGCGTGCTCAGGTAGTTGGGGCGGATCAGCGCCGCGTCGGTGGGGTCCTTCGAGGCGATCTCGATGCTGCCCCGGCTGGTGGGGCGGCACGGGTTGAAGCACAGCAGGAAGCCTGAATAGGGCTCGGGCTTGAGGCTGGCCTTGTTGTTCCTGGGTATCTGGTACGACAGCGGGTTGAAATAGAGCTGCAGGTTCGGGTGCGGCTGGTGCGCGTCGCCACGGAAGAATCCACCGGCCTGGTTCACGCTCATCGACAGCGCGCCCTTGCGCGTCAGCAGGTACTGGATGCCCAGCTTCACCTGGCCCAGCAGCGAGCTCAGCTCGTCGTTGAGGGTGGGCACCCTGGCCTTGTAGTAGTAGCTGACGCAGAGGTGGTCCTGCAGGTTGCGGCCCACGGCTGGCAGGTCGTGCACCAGGGGGATGCCGTGGCGGGCCAGCAGCTCGCGGTCGGCGACGCCCGAGAGCTGCAGCAGCTTGGGCGTGTCCACCGCGCCGGCCGCCAGGATCACCTCCTTGCCTGCGCTGAAGCTGCGCTCCACGCCGTGCTGGCTGACCACCACGCCGGTGGCCCGGCCCCGGGCGTCGAACAGCAGGCGCTGGGCCAGGGCGTGGTGCTCGATGGCCAGGTTCGGCCGGCCCAGCACCGGGTGCAGGTAGGCGAAGCTGCTGGAGCAGCGCTGGCCGTTGCGGGTGTTGACGTCGTAGAGCCCGGCGCCCTCGAAGTCGGCCCCGTTGAAGTCTTCGCTGCGCCCGTAGCCCAGTTGCTGGCAGCCTTCGATGAAGGTGTCGCAGATGGGGTGGGTGTGGCCCTTCATGGGGCTGATGTGGATGGGGCCGTCGGCGCCGTGGTAGGCGGTGTCGCCCAGGGGGTGGCTTTCCAGCTTGCGGAAGTAGGGCAGCACGTCCTTGAACGACCAGCCGTCGTTGCCGCCCGCCGCCCAGTCGTCGAAGTCGTGGGGCTGGCCGCGCACGTAGATCATCGCGTTGATCGAGCCGGAACCGCCCTGCACCTTGCCGCGCGGGGCATAGATGCGGCGGCCGGCGAGCTGCTTCTCGGGCTCGC
This sequence comes from Pseudomonas sp. 57B-090624, assembly GCF_003234055.1. Lineage (NCBI taxonomy): Bacteria > Pseudomonadati > Pseudomonadota > Gammaproteobacteria > Pseudomonadales > Pseudomonadaceae > Pseudomonas > Pseudomonas sp. 57B-090624. The sequence continues at coordinate 5,915 of NZ_QKRU01000053.1, read as the reverse complement.
TGTAGTACATCCAGTTGTAGGTGGGGTTGTAGTACATCTTGGCGAAGCCCACCGGCACCTTGAACCAGGGGGAACTGTCCTTGCCGCCGGCTTCCAGCAGCAGCACCGAGTGCTCGCCGGAGGCGCTGAGGCGGTTGGCGAGGATGCAGCCGGCGGAGCCGGCGCCGACGATGATGTAGTCGTACTTCATGGATCGATTACCGCGTTGTCCGTTGGGTGCCCCGCTGGGGGGGGCGTGAATGCGTGGTCAGCCCCTGGCCGGCGCGGTGTCGCGCACGTCAACCGGGTCCGGGGCCATCTGCAGGTGCAGGCGCTGCCCGTGATAGGGCGAGTGGGCGCGCACCACGTCCATGTCCAGCTCGACGCCCAGGCCCGGCTCGCGGGACGGGATGATGTAGCCGTCCTCCAGCTGCAGCGGCCGCTTCAGCACCTGGGCGTGGAAGCCGCCCCAGGTCTCGATGCTTTCCTGGATCAGGAAGTTCGGCGTGCAGGCGGCCAGCTGGAAGCTGGCGGCGGCGCCGATGGGGCCGTTGTAGAGATGCGGGGCGATCTGCGCGTAGTAGGCCTCGGCCAGGCTGGCGATCTTCTTCGCCTCCAGCAGGCCGCCGCAGCGGCCGAGGTTCATCTGCAGGATGGAGGCGCCACCGGCGGCCAGCAGCTTGTGGAACTCGTACTTGGTGGTCAGCCGCTCGCCGGCGGCGATGGGGATGGAGGTCTTCGCCGCCACCTGGCCCATGGCGGCTTCCTGGCCCGGCGGGATGGGTTCCTCGAACCACAGCGGGTCGTACTTCTCCAGGCGCTGGGCGAGGCGGATGGCCGAGGAGGGCACCATCTGCCCATGGGTGCCGAACAGCAGGTCGCAGCGGTTGCCCACCGCTTCGCGGATCTTCCGGCAGAAGGTCTCGCAGCGGTCCATCACCTCCAGCGACAGCTGGTGCCCGGAGAACGCCGTGTAGGGCCCGGCGGGGTCGAACTTCAGGGCGGTGAAGCCCAGCTCCATGTTCTTCACCGCGCATTCGGCGGCGAGGTCCGGGTCGTCGTAGTCGTACTCGCCCCTGGCGTTCACCGGGTAGAGGTAGGTGTAGGCGCGCAGGCGCTCGTTCACCAGGCCGCCGAGGAGCTCGTACACCGGCTTGCCGGCGGCCTTGCCGATGATGTCCCAGCAGGCCATTTCCAGGCCCGAGACGACGCCCATCATGGTCAGGTCCGGGCGCTGGGTGAAGCCGCTGGAGTAGGCGCGGCGGAAGAAACGCTCGATGTGGTGCGGGTCCTGCTCCAGCAGGTAGCGGGCGAACACATCCTCGATCACCGGCACCATGGCCTGGGGGCCGAAGGTGGCGGCGTAGACCTCGCCGACGCCCTCGATGCCGCAGTCGGTCTTGAGCTTCACGAACAGCCAGTACATGCCGCCGATGTGGGGCGGGGGAACGGCGACGACGTGGGTTTCCAGGGAGACGATCTTCATGGGCGGTTGCCTGCCTTGCGGTCGATGCGTTTTTTCAGGGTGAATGCGGCCAGCACGCCGAGGGCGCCGATGGCGGCGATGTAGCCGAAATAGATCCGGTAGCCGGGGAAGCCGGGGAAGGCGTCGGCGATCCAGCCGTTGATCAGCGGGATGAACACGTCCGGGGAGTAGCCCACCACCGAGATGATGCCGATGGCCAGGCCGGTGATGCGCAGGGGAATGTGGCAGCTGTCGAGGATGGCCCAGTAGAGGCCGCGTATGGCATAGGTGAGCAGGCCGATGAACAGCACCAGCACCACCAGCACGGCGAGGTTGTGCAGGGCGGGCAGGAGGATCAGGCCGAGCATGCCCAGGGTGGCCAGGGCCAGGGCTGCGATCAGCACCGAGATGGTGGAGAAGCGGTCGCCCAGGTAGCCGCCGCCGATGCCGCCGATGGGGCGCATCCACAGCTTGATGGTGGTGATGGTGCCGGCCATCACGGCGCTGAGGCCGAAGCCGCCTTCCTGCAGGTAGGCGGAGAAGCTGTAGGTGGCCCAGAAGATGTGGTAGCCGCAGAAGACGATGGCGGCCACCAGCCACAGTTCGGGAATGCGTGCCAGGGTGCGCAGGTCCTGCAGCAGGTTGTTGGCTTGGCGCTCCGCCGGGTCGCGGCCGGCACCTTTCGGGTCCTTCACCCCCAGCATCAGCACGCCGAGCAGGATGCAGGTGCAGGCGTAGAGGTAGATGACGTGGGTGAAGCCGACCTGGGTCGATTGCCCCCGGGTCTCGGTGGCGTAGGCGAACAGGGCGATGGCCACCGTAGCCAGCAGCGCTTCCACCAGGCCGCGGCCGCCGTCGAGGATGCCGAAGAAGCGGCCCTGCTCGTCGGTGCGGGCGATCATCTTCACCCGCTTGAGCACCGAGGCCCAGAAGGTCAGCCCGGTGCTGATGCCCCAGCCGGCATAGATCACCAGCAGGCTGTCGAAGCCGGGGGCGGTGGAGTACCAGAGCGCCAGCAGGCCGGTGGCCACCAGGGAGAAGCTGATCAGCAGGCGCGGCGGCAGGCGGTCGGCGAGCCAGCCGCTGGGCAGGTAGCTGACCAGGAACAGGGTGCCGAGCATGGAGTAGAGGTAGCCCAGTTCGGTGTTGCTGATGGCGAACACCTCCAGCATGGTGCTCTGGTACACCTGGCGCAGGTAGAGCACGGGGTAGATGGCGCCGGCGGCGAGCACCAGCAGGATCAGCTGGATATAGCGTTGGGCCTTGCCGTTCTCCCCGGTTCCGGGGGCGGCGTCGATCTGGGCAGCGGTTCTGGACATCGAGGCATCCTCGGGCACGCGCCGGGCGCGCACCTCAATCATTGTTCTTGTTGGTATGCCCCGCACGGCTGCGCCGTGCAGGGGGGGCAGCCGTGGATCAGTACTTCATCACCACCAGGCGGGTCTGGGTGAACTCGAGCATGCCGTGCTTGCCGTCGTCACCGCCGAGGCCGGAACGCTTCCAGCCGGCGTGGTAGCCCTGGTAGGGGTCGGCCGGGGTGCGGTTGATGTAGAGCTCGCCGGCCTCGATGGCGTTGGCCACCTTCATGGCGCTGCGGTAGTCCTCGGTGTAGAGCACCGAGGCCAGGCCGAACTGGTGGTCGTTGGCCAGGGCGATGGCCTCGTCCAGGTCCTGGTAGGCGAGCACCGGGAGGATGGGGCCGAAGCTTTCCTCGCGGACGATCTCCATGGCCTGGCGGCAGCCGCTGAGCAGGGTGGCGGGGTAGAAGTGGCCGGGCCCTTGCGGCAGCACGCCGCCGGTCTCCAGCACCGCGCCCTCGGCCTGGGCGCGCTGCACCAGGGCGTGGATATGCTCGCGGGCGGCGGCATTGACCAGCGGGCCCATGCACGTCGGGTCCTCGGCGCGGTCGCCGCTGCGCACGGCGGCCATCTTCTCCTTCAGCAGGGCGAGGAAGCGGTCGTGCACGCCGGCCTGCACGTAGACCCGTTCGATGGCCGTGCACAGCTGGCCGCAGTGGGTGGTCTTGGAACGCACCAGGTCGGTGGCGGCCTTCTCCAGGTCGGCGTCGGCGGCGATGATCGCCGGCGTCTTGCCGCCCAGTTCCAGGGAGGGCTTGGCGATGTTGGCCTTGCAGTACTCCAGCACCGTGCGCCCGGCGTTGACGCTGCCGGTGAGGGTGATCATGCCCACCGCCGGGTGGGTGCACAGGGCGCCGGCGGTGGCATGGTCCATGGTCAGCAGGTTGAACACCCCGTCCGGCAGCCCGGCACGCTGGGCGGCGCGGGCGATGGCGAAGGCCGACAGCGGCGTGTTGTTGCTCGGGCGCACCACCACCGTGTTGCCGGCGATCAGCGCAGGCGCCACTTTGCGCAACAGGGTGTAGACCGGGTAGTTGAAGGGGATCAGGCAGGCCACCACGCCGATGGGCTCGCGCTGCAGCAGCAGGGTCTCGTCCGGGGTGTCGCTGGGGATCACTTCCCCCTCGATGCGCCGCGCCCATTCGGCGTGGTAGCGGGTGATGTCGGCGGCGTAGCGCGCCTCGTTGCCGACGTCTTCCAGGCTCTTGCCGGATTCGGCCGCCAGCGCCGCGCCTATGGCCTCGGCATCGGCCACCAGGGCATCGGCGAAGCGTCGCAGGTGCTCGGCGCGCTCGATGCTGGTGAGGCGGCTCCAGCGCTTCTGCGCGGCGGCGGCCATGTCCACCGCGTGCAGCGCTTCGGCGGCGGTGGCTGAAGGTACCTGGCCGATCAGCGCCTCGGTGGCGGGGTTGTGCACGGCGATGGTCGCATCGCTCTCGGGTTCGACGAACTGGCCGCCGACGAATATCTGCTCGTGTCGCATGGTTCTCTACCTTGTTGCGCGGATGGCGCCCGGCACGGGGCCGGGCGCCGCTCTCTCAGAAAATTTCCAGGGGGTACTGGGTGATGATCCGGACCTGGTCCACGTCGCCATCGGCCTGGGCGGCGTTGGCACGGTGGATGGTCTGCTGCACGGTGATGGAGAGGTCCTTGGCCGGGCCGTTCTGCACCACGTACTTGACCTCGACGTCCCGTTCCCAGTGGCGGCCGCCGTCGCCCAGGCGCGCGTAGTAGGCATAGGCGCCGTTGGGGTCGACCCTGGAGTTGTCGATGCCGGTGCCGCGCAGGTAGCGGGTCATCAGGCTCAGGCCCGGCACGCCGAAGGGGGCCAGGTCGAGGTCGTAGCGCACCTGCCAGGAGCGCTCGTTGGGCGAGTTGAAGTCCGAATAGAGCACCGAGTTGGCCAGGTAGATGGAGTCGCCATCGCCCAGGTAGTCGAACGGCTGGTCACCGTCGATGCGCTGGTGGGCGAGCATGAAGCTGTGGGCGCCGATGCTCAGGCGCGCGTAGGCGCTCCAGCTGTCGGTATCGATCTCGCCGGCACGGGCGCTGCCCTGGTCGCGGGTGCGGTAGAGGTTGGCGCCCAGGGCCAGGGCGCTGTCGTCATCGAGGGTGAAGCGGCGGGCCAGGCTCAGGTAGGTCTGGCTCCACACGTCCTCGTAGCGCGCCTGGTAGAGGCTCAGCAGGGTGCCGTCGGGGGCGTCGTAGTCGCCGCCGAAGTAGCTGGCGGATTCATAGGCGGTGCCACCGTACTCGGTGCTCATCTCGCCGTCGTGGTTGCTGCTGGCCTTGTTGCGTGCCGCGTGCAGGTGGCCGCCCTGCAGGCTCAGGCCGTCGATGCTCCGGTTCTCCAGCGAGACGCCGCGGAAGCTCTGCGGCAGCAGGCGGCCGTCGCCACGCTGGAACACCGGGGTGACGGGGAACAGGTCGCCCAGCTTCAGCTCGGTGTCGAAGGCGCGCAGCTTGAGCGCGGCGCCGGCGGCGGCGTAGTCGTCCTCGGCATGGTTGCGGCTGTCCAGCGGCAGCAGGTTGGTGCCGGCGGTGCCGCCACCGCTGTCGAGCTTCAGCCCCAGCAGGGCGTGGGCATCGAGGCCGACGCCGACCGTGCCGGCGGTGTAGCCGGAGCTGTAGAAGCCCTGGAAGCCCTGGGCCCATTCCTCGCGATAGCTCTGCCGGCGGCCGTTGAACAGGCCGTCCCCCCGGGAGCGGAAATCGCGGTTGAAGTAGAAGTTGCGGTTGATCAGCTTCAGCGAGCTGCCTTCGATGAAGCCCTCGGGGGCCTTCTCCTCGGCCGTGGCGAGCAGCGGCAGGCCGCAGAGCAGGAGGGTGAGGGTGGGGAGCCTGGGCAGTAAGCGGGCAGGGTGGGGCACGTTGACGTCCTCGATTGTTGTTGTGTGTGAGGTCGCGCCATGTTGGTTGCCGCCCGGTTGTCGGACAAACGATTAAATTCGGAGCTGATCATTCGAAAAACGCATGTTAGTGGTCATGAGGTTTAGTCATGGCCCCTTGAGTTTTCCTGGCTACCGGCCGCCGCCCGGGCGGTGCTAGAAATCGCCGCAGCTGGTTCGACCGGCACCGCTCCTCCAACAACAACAACGAGCACCGCACCCATG
>NZ_QKRU01000052.1:0-50447 GCF_003234055.1 Pseudomonas sp. 57B-090624 | reverse complement strand
GATATAGGCCTCGTAGGTCTGCGGCTCCACCAGCGACTGCCAGCGCACGTAGATCAGCCGGGGCACGTCCGCCCCACCCACCTGCTTGCCCGCCCCTGCCCCGGGTTGCTCCGGCCAGCCGCGCGGGTCCGTGCTGTCGATGTCCTTGGGGTGCTGGGTCGAACCGATCCCGCTCATGGCGCGGCGGAAGACGCGCTCCTGCACGTCCACCGCATCGGCAGTCTCGATCCACACGTCCATGTAGTTGGGAGTGCCCAGGCCCAGCCGCCAGGAGTCGTAGGGCAGGCGGTGGGCGCCATTGGCACAGCCGGCCAGCCAGGGCAGCAGCATCGCTGCCAGCAGCACCTTGAATTCACTCATTGGGGTGCTCCTTACGCTGCATGCCGTCGGCCGGGCGGTTGATGAACACGGGACCCAACGCGCTGTTGTTCCAGCCCTTGGCGGCATTCCAGTTCGCCGAGAGGTGGATGTAGCGGCGCCGCAACAAGGCGACTTCTTCGTCCGTAAGCGGGGTGAATGCTTCGCCCAGGGCGAAGGCCTGCAGCTTGGCGGCGATGGGTTGCAGTTCGCCGGGCAACGCAAAAGCCTGGGTGCCTGGTATCGCTCTGAAGCCCACACCGGCGCGCAACGCCCACTCATGCATGATGCGCAGGTACACCAGCGACAGCTCACCGCGCACCTCACGCTCACCGGAGATGGCGGCGTACACCCGTTTTTCCGCCTGGGTGTCCCGCGTGCGCTGCTGGGTCTGGACCGACCAGGTGACGATGTCGAGCCCCTCGGGGGCTACGTAGGCCAGCCAGCGACGCGCTTCCTGATCGAAGCGCCGTCGGGTGCGGACGAAGGCAGCACTGCGCTCGTTGGCGAGCTGAGCGATCTCGACGCCGCTGTCCGGCCTGCTCAGCAGCAGCTTTTCCCGGGCCAGGGGCAGGTAGCCACCGCCGATGTCCGAATGGGCGCCCGGCAGCACGATGTCCTGTTCGGCCTGGGTAAGGGAGAAGTTGTGGCGGTACTCATCGTCGGCGACCAGGTGAATCACCTTGCGTGCGCTGCCGGGGGCCAACCGCAGGTCCACTCCGGGGTTGCGGGCGTTGTGCGGGCTAAAATCCAAGCGCGCCGGGGAGACGATGCCGGCCACGGTATCGAACAAGCCGATGAAGTTGAGGGCGAAGTCGCGACGATGGCGCCAGGCGAACCCACCCGCCAGCAAGGGCGAGCCACTGGGTAGCGAACCAGCCAGCAGGCTGCTGGCACCCTTGAGCAGGTCATTCGCGCAGTGCCGCGCGGAGGCGGCGCCCCGGCTGAAGCCGAACAGGTCAATTTCGATACGACGAATCTTGGCGTGGGGATTCGTCCCCCTGAAGCGGTCCAACTGCATCGATGCCAGGGCAGGCATCTCCTTGACCCGCCCTACGACACCAGTCGCCCCCTCGCCGGTCCCCTGGCCATAGAGGGAATCGCTCTCGCCGCTGCGGGTACCAATGCCTTCGATGTAGACCTTGAGATAGGCCTCTTCGGCTCCAGGGGGCAAACGCTCGAGCGTGTCGTCCCGATACAGCTCATAGAGTCGCGCGACATTGCTGACATCGTTGCCGTAGCTGTTGTCCGGGGTGTTGCCTCGGCCGTCATACCCGTAGGCAGCGCAGTGCTGGCGGATGTCTTCGCCCATCTCCGTCGACATCTCGAAGTTGACCGCATAGCAGCCTGCCACCGTCTCGCTGTTGGCCAGGTTGTTTCCGGTGCCGTCGAAGAACAGGCCCAGGTGCAGCACGATGCCGTCCTCTTCCAGTTCCTCCTCTTCCTCCTCCTCTTCCAGCGGATCGCTGGTGACCGGCTTGGGAGCGGCCCGAGATGGCGCTGGGGCAGGCGGCACCGGGGCCACGGCAAGAGCCGGTGCAGGCCCAGCAGCGACCCGGGCTGCCCCGCTGCCCGCCTGATAGCTGGCATCGAACTGCACGGGCACCAGCTGCGACCTGCAGGGGCAGCCGCTCACGCTGTCGAGCGTGCCGGCTGCGTAGGTGCCGGACCTGAATCTCTGGATGCCTCCCAGAATGGGGTACATCTTGCCGTCCTTGCCGCACATCACCCGATCACCCTGGCGTGCCATGGGCAGCCCACCCAGGCGGAAGGTCGGATCGCCTTCCAGCACCACGCCACCACAAGTCGTTTTGTCGCCCTGGCGAATGAAGTAACCGATAGCCATTGAATGCCCTCTCAAGGGGCGCCTCCACGCGGGTTGCGTCCCTTATCCGTTGATGTTGGAAGCGCCCCCTTGCCAAAGAGCAAGGGGCTGGGTCACAGGCTCGGCGGCGGGATCACGACGGGTATATAGGAAAGGACCGAAAGCCTCGAAGGGCCGGTCGGAAGCGGTGGCTGGGGCGACAGGGTTGTCGTTGGCTTCCCGCCCACGGGGTCGCGGTGCGGAAACAGTGCCCGCCCGGAGGCAGCCGGGATCAGTAGCCCGACACTGGAAACGGGGCTGGCGGAGTGCGCCGTGCGAATGGAGGAGAAGGTGCTGGCTGACTGGGGCGATTGACATGGCGCTGTCTGCTTTAGCTGTTGTGGCTTTAAAGCAAGCGCTTAGGCACGGTGGTTTCCGGGCATTCATGAACTTCTGCCACCTTCACTGGCAGGGCCTGGCCCCTCTCGCAGGGAGGGGTCTTTGGGGCAACGGTATTGCCCCAAGGCGATTGAAATGGCTCTGCCTGCGTTAGCTGTTGTGGTTTTAATGCAAGCGCTCAAGCACGGTGCTTTCCGGGCATTCATGGATTTCTTCCACCTCCACCGCATGGGTTTCGCTTCGCTCTACACCATCCTACGAAAGCCTGTGCGCACCACGTGGCGATGCGTTAGACGAAGAAAGTTGGAGCAGCCGCCAACGCCCCTCCAGGAGGCCGAACGCAGTCGTTGCGCAGGGGGACGAGTGGCATGGATGCCACGAGAGGCGCGACTGGCCATGGATGGCCCTTCGCGCCGGCCCCCGGAGCGGCGATGAAGTGAGGGAACCCGACGCAGTCGGGCCGGATGATGGGGCAAGTTTTTTGGTTCCTTTTCAACGATTGGAAAAGGGACTCGCCCGGGAGGGCGAAACCAGAAGCACCAACAAAACTCGGCAATCAGCTGGGCTTAGTTCTTCTAGCAACACTTAACGCAGACAGAGCCATTGAAATCGCCCCTACGGGTGTACGCCGGGCGGGGGCTTTCGCGAATGAATTCGCACACGGGGTGCGTGCGGCTAGCTGCCGTACACCTTCTGCGGCGGGGTGGCGTCGGCCAGCAGGCGGTCGATGACGCCGCCCAGTTCTTCGGGATTGAAGCGCGCGCCCTTGTCGAACTCGGGGCCCTTGCGCCAGCCATCGGCGATGGAGAGCTTGCCGCCTTCCACTTCGAACATCCGCCCGGTGACGCCCTGGGAGGCTTCGGAGCCGAGCCACACCACCAGGGGCGCGACGTTCTCGGGGGCGAAGTGGTCGAAGCCGTCTTCGGGCTTTTTCATCACATCGGCGAACACGGTTTCGGTCATGCCGGTGCGTGCGGCCGGGGCCAGGGCGTTGGCGGTGATGCCGTAGCGCGCCAGTTCGGCGGCCTGGACCAGGGTGAGGGAGGCGATGCCGCCCTTGGCGGCTGAGTAGTTGGCTTGGCCGATGGAGCCCTGCAACCCGGCGCCGGAGCTGGTGTTGATGATGCGCGCCTGCAACCTTGCGCCGCCCTTGGCCTGTTCGCGCCAGTGCCTGACGGCGTGGCTGGCGAGGCAGAAGTGGCCCTTGAGGTGCACGGCCATCACCGCGTCCCAGTCGGCTTCGCTGAGGCTGGCGAACATGCGGTCGCGGCAGATGCCGGCGTTGTTCACCAACACGTGGAGGTCGCCGTAGGTGTCCAGCACCTGGCGGAGGATGGCCCCGGCGGCGGTGTAGTCGGTGATGTCGCCAGCGTTGGCGAAGGCCTCGCCACCCCCGGCGCGTATCTGCGCCACCACGGATTCGGCGGCGGGCAGGTTGATGTCGTTGACCACCACCTTGGCGCCCTCGGCGGCGAAGGCCAGGGCGTAGGCGCGGCCCAGCCCGCCGCCGGCGCCGGTGATGAGGACGATGCGGTCTTGGCAGATTGGCATTGGAGTTCTCCGTTTGGGTAGAGCAGGTTTTCCGGGGCGCGTTCAACAGCGTGAAGGGCCCCGTTAAAGCCGTTCGATGATGGTCACGTTGGCTTGCCCGCCGCCTTCGCACATGGTCTGCAGGCCGTAGCGCCCGCCGCTGCGTTCCAGCTCGTGCAGCAGGGTGCACATCAGCCGGGTGCCGGTGGCGCCCAGGGGGTGGCCGAGGGCGATGGCGCCGCCGTTGACGTTGGTGCGTTCGTGGGGGTAGCCGGTTTCCTGCAGCCAGGCCAGGGCGACGGAGGCGAAGGCTTCGTTGATCTCCACCCGGTCGATGTCCTCCAGCTGCATGCCGGCGCGCTTGAGCGCGTGGGCGGTGGCGGGGATGGGGGCGGTGAGCATCCAGATGGGGTCGTCGGCGCGCACGCTGATGTGGTGGATGCGCGCGCGGGGGGTGAGGCCGTAGCGTTTGAGCGCAGCCTCGGAGACCACCAGCAGCGCGCTGGCGCCGTCGCAGGTCTGGCTGGCGACGCCGGCGGTCACGCGGTCGCAGCCGAACAGCGGGTCCAGCGCGGCCATCTGGTCGAGGCTGGTGTGGCGCGGGGTTTCGTCGTGCTCGACGCCGGCCAGGGGGACGATCTCGCGGGCGAAGCGGCCCTGCTCGATGGCGCGCAGGGCGCGGCGGTGGGATTCCAGGGCGTAGGCTTCCAGGGCCTGGCGCGAGAGCTCCCACTTCTCGGCGATCATCTGCGCGGCGCGGAACTGGGTCGGCGGTTGCGCGCCGTAGCGCTTCACCCAGCCCTCGGAGCCGGAGAAGGGGTCGCTGAAGCCCAGGGGCTCGGCGGCGGTCATGGCCGAGGAGATGGGGATCTGCGTCATGGTCTGCACGCCACCGGCGATGACCACGTCCTGGGTGCCGCTCATCACCGCCTGGGCGGCGAAGTGCACGGCCTGCTGGGAGGAGCCGCACTGGCGGTCGATGGTGGTGCCGGGCACGGCCTGGTGGAGGCCGGCGGCCAGCCAGCAGGTGCGGGCGATGTCCCCGGCCAGGGGGCCGATGGTGTCGACGCAGCCGAAGATCACGTCGTCGTAGTCGGCGTCGGGAATGGGGTTGCGCGCCACCAGCTCGCGCAGCACGTGGGCGCCCAAATCGGCGGCGTGGATGTGGCTGAGGCCACCCTTGCGCCGCCCGGTGGGGGTGCGCAGGGCGTCGACTATGTAGGCGTCGGGCATGGCGGGTCTCGCTGCAATCTGTGGAGAAACGGCTGTTGTAGGGTCTTGAGTGGCTAGAACGTGTGGCCGGCGCCGGGGGTGATGGCGCCCGAGAACAGCGCCTCGCGCACCCGCGCCTTGTGCCAGCCACGGTCGCCCCAGACCTTGTCCAGGGCCCAGGCGCGCTTCATGAACAGCTGCAGGTCGACTTCCCAGGTGTAGCCCATGGCGCCGTGGGTCTGGATGGCGTTCCTGGCCGCCAGCAGCGCGGCCTCGGCGCAGGCCAGGCGGGCGTGGGAGACCTGCGCGCCCTGCCCCGGCAGGTGGTGGGCGACGGCGTAGGCGGCGCGGTAGAGCGGTGCCTTGGCGAACTCGATCTGCACTGCGGCGTTGGCCATCAGGTGCTTCACCGCCTGGAAGGCACCCACCGGCTTGCCGAACTGCTTGCGCTCGAAGCTGTAGTCCACGGCCAGGTCGACCATGCGCCGGGCCAGGCCCAGCAGCTGCGCGGCGGTGCCCAGGGCGCCCCGGTCGTGGGCGGCGGCCCAGAGCGCGCGGCCCAGCTCGCCCTCGGCCACGCAGGTGGCGGCGCCGGGCTGCCAGTGCACGCGGAACAGCTGGCGGCTGGGGTCGACGGACTCGTTACGGGTGAGGTCCACCTGCTCGCGGCGCACGGCGTGCACCTCGTCGCCGTGGGGCAGCAGCAGCAGGCCGGCGATGTGGGCGTCGGCCACCAGCGGGTTGCCCGGCTGGCCCACGGCGAGGCGCGCCCGGCCTTCGGCGATGCGGGTCAGCCATTCGCCCTGCAGGTCGCGCTGCTCGGCGCCCAGGCCGGCGAGCAGCGGCACGCCCACCAGCATGGTGTCCACCAGCGGTTCGGGCAGCGCCGCGTAGCCGCATTCCTGGGCCAGGAGGATGAAGTCCAGCTCGTTCATGCCCAGGCCGCCGAAGCCTTCCGGCACGGTGATGGCGGTAAGGCCCAGTTCGGTGAGCTGGGCCCAGAGTTCGTCGCTGCGGCCGCCCTCCACCTGCCAGAGTTCGCGGATGCGCTCCGGCGTCACTTCGTTGGTGAGGAACGCGCGGACGTTTTCCTCGAACAGCTGCTGGTCGTCGCTGAATGTGAAGTCCATGGCGCCCCCGTTATGCGCGCGGCATGCCGAGCATGCGCTCGGCGATGATGTTGCGTTGGATCTCGTTGGTGCCGGCGTAGATGGGCCCGGCCTGGGCGAAGAGGAAGCCGTCCAGCCAGTGGCCGACCTCCCCCGCGTCCGGTGCCTCGGGCAGCAGTTCGCCGCGCAGGCCGAGGATCGACAGCGCCGTCTCGTGCATGCGCTGGTCGAGCTCGGACCAGAAGATCTTGTTGGTTGAGGATTCCGGGCCGATCCTGCCGCCCTTCACCAGCCGCGAGGCGGTCATGTAGGTGTTGAGGGTGTAGGCCTCGGCGTCGAGCCAGGCGCGCATCACCGCCTCGCCTATGGCCGGGTCCTGGTCGGCGGCTTCCTGGTTGGCCAGGTACAGCTGCACCAGGCGCCGCGCGGTTTCCTGGAAGCGCGCCGGCGAGCGCAGCATCAGCCCGCGCTCGAACCCGGCGGTGGACATCGCCACGTGCCAGCCCATGCCCTCCCCGCCCAGGACGTTATCCACAGGCACCTTCACGTCGTCGAAGAAGATCTCGGCGAAGCCCGGCAGGCCGTTGAGCTGGGCGATGGGGCGGATGGTGATGCCCGGGCTGTCCAGCGGCAGGAGGATGAAGGTGAGGCCGTGGTGGCGGCTGGATTGCGGGTCACTGCGGAACAGCCCGAACAGCCAGTCGGCCCACACGGCGCGGGTCGACCAGGTCTTCTGGCCGTTGATCACGTAGTGCTCGCCCTGGCGCTCGGCGCGGCAGCGGATGGCGGCCATGTCGGAGCCGGCGTTGGGCTCGGACCAGCCCTGGGCCCAGACCTCCTCGCCGGTGGCCATCTTCGGCAGGAAGCGCGCCTGCTGGGCAGCGGTGCCGAACTCCATCAGGGTCGGGCCGAGCAGGAAGATGCCGTTCTGGTTGACCCGCGCCGGGGCGCCGGCGCGGTAGTACTCCTCCTCGAAGATCAGCCACTCGATCAGGTCGCAGCCGCGCCCGCCCAGGGCCTTGGGCCAGGTGACCATGCCCCAGCGGCCCTCGTTGAGCTTCGCCTCCCAGGCGCGGTGCTGGCGGAAGCCCTCTTCGCAATCGAAGGAGGGCAGCGGCTGGGCGGGCACGTTGGCCGCCAGCCAGGCGCGGGCTTCCTCGCGGAAGGCCTGTTGCGCCGGTGTGTAGGTCAGTTGCATAGGTGTCAGCCCTTGAAGTTGGCGGCGCGCTTGTCGACGAAGGCATCGCGGGATTCCTGGGAATCCAGCGAGCGGTAGGCCTGCAGGGTGAAGCCCTGCTCCCAGCGGTATTTGTCTTCGAGGTTGCCGTCCTCGATGCCGGTGAGGGCTTCCTTGGCCAGGGCGATCATGGCCGGGCTCTTGGCGGCGATCTTGGCGGCGATGGCCAGGGCCGCGTCGCGCAGCCGCTCGCGGGGCACCACGCGCTCCACGGCGCCCAAGCGGTGGGCCTCGGCGGCGTCGATCATCTCGCCGGTGAAGTACATGTGGCGCACCTTCTGCACCGGGAACAGGCGCTGCAGGTGGGCGCCGCCGCCCATGGCGCCACGGTCCACCTCGGGCACGCCGAAGCGCGCGCACTCGGAGGCGACGAGGATGTCCGCCGCGCCACAGAGGCCGATGCCGCCACCGAGCACGAAGCCGTGCACGGCGATGACCACCGGCTTGGGGTTGCGGTGCACGGCGCGGAAGCTGTCGTAGTTGCCCTTGTTCACCGCGACGATGCGGTCCGGGTCGGCGGCCAGCTCCTTGATGTCGACCCCGGCGCAGAAGCCCCGGCCCTCGGCGCGGATGACGATGACGCGCACCTCGGGCGCCGCGCCCAGGCGCTCCAGCTCGGCGGCGATGGCGGCCCAGCCGCGGCTGTCGAAGGCGTTCACCGGCGGGTGGTCGAAGACCAGCTCGGCGATGCCGTTGTCCTGCGTGACGTGAAACGGTGTGGTCATGGCCCTCTCCCCCTCAGGATGCGCGGCGGCACAGCTCGGCGAGCCGTTGCTCGGCCTGCTGCACGATGGATTCGATGAGTTCGGCGCAGCCCGGCAGGCCGTCGATGGCGGCGGCGACCTGGCCGGCGGGCAGCACGCCCTCGGCCGGGCGGCCCTCGACCATGGCCTTCTGGATCACCATCGGCGCGTTGGCGGCCATCAGCGTCTGCGCGGCGCTGAGGCCGTCGTTGCCCCGCAGCTTCAGGGCGCTGGCCAGCAGGGCGGCGAGGCTGGCGCCGCTGTGGCGGCGGTAGGCCAGGGCACTGCGCAGGGCCAGAAGCAGGCGGCCGAGCCGGCCGGAGCGCTCCAGGGCGTCGAGCAGTTCGTTGCGGATCATTCGTTGCGGCAGGCCGTCGATGGCGCGGCTGACGATGATCGCCGCCGGGTCGCGCACCTTCAGGTAGCGCTCCAGGGTGGCGGCCGGCACCGGTGTAGGGTTTCGAAATTAGCGCAAAAAAAATGAAATAGTTGCGACAAGAATATTTTTCGTAGGAAGGGGCACACCCTATTTTTAGCCGGCCACATCAGAAAGCTAATTACGGCTCGGGTGACCAGCCCTACCATGCAGGCTCTATGCACCTCCTGATGAAGAACAACACATCAGACTAGCAGACGGCGCGAAGGTCACTGGCTCAATGGGCATGGGGATATATAACACTGAGCCGCGAATAGCCTTTGGCTTTCTAGGCCTGACTGCAGAATGCTCTGCCTGTTATCTTGAGACAGCCCGTACCCCTGTCACAGACGGGCTGAGGTGCGCACCAGTACCGGAATTGGCACTGGAACCTGGGTCTGTAAGATAGAGGAACTCCTAGTGGGTAAGCCAAAAAACTGCATCATGTGTGCTGTTGAAGCGAAATCGGCGGAACACATTTTTCCAGCAGCGCTAGGGGGTCGTAGGACAAATCGCGGCATCTACTGCGTCCAGCATAACAATGGATTTGGCAGGCTGGTTGCCCGGCTGGAAGGCCAGCTTGCAATGATGAACGCCGCGCTAGAGATCAGGCCTGATCGCAAAGAGGCACCTAAGCCTTTCACATTCCATCACGAGAATACGAAGTATGTATTGCTAGGCTCTAGTATTGAGGTCGATCTGCCGGCGCCCTTTGACCCTTCTAAAGTCGATGTGAATGGCGAATTTGTACTGCAGGCCCCGAACTTGGAAGTCGCTAAACGTTGGATTGAGGAGAATTCTGGCGGGGAGTGGCGGTTTGAAATTAAGGGCTCAGCGGGAGTTCAGAGTCATTATCAGACGGAACGTAACCACATCCATTTAAGATTTGGAGGCGTGGACTTTCTGCAGGCAGTGGCTTATTTGGCACTTACCTTCTTTGCCCACAGTTTTCCAGTGGAAGCTCGGCAGCCAGGACTTGATCCTCTGAAGGCTCTACTGCTTGAAGACTTAAATGATAACAAAGCGAGCTTTCCGGAGAGTTTGGCTTGGTGGGATGGGCGGGATCCTAGGGACGTCGTGGGAGAAAACCCTTACGCGTTCGGACACGCTGTAATGGTAGGAGTATCGGAGAAAACATCCCATGCTTATGCATATATATCGTTCTTCTCATGCCTAAACTTGGGCATTGATCTCGGATATGTAGAGCCGCTGGGAGAGATCCGGAGCGTCAGGTCTTTTATTGACCCCACCTCGGACAACGCACGCGACTCGGTAACGGAGCTTAAGGATGAGCAGCACTCCCCTGTACTAGGGGATCGAACGCTGTCGCTTCACGATATGATGCACTCAGGATCAGCAACGGCGGCGCTCGGACAGTTCCTACGAAAACTATCTGACCTTCACTCCAATCGAACTGTAACGAAAATAATGGAAGAGTTTACAAAAATTGCTGACAGTAGAACAGCACGAAAAGAGCAAATATTTCTTGACATTATTCATATGCAACGCCAGCTAATATTCAACCTCCTCTCAAGAGCAGTTGAAGAAATGAGCCCACTGTTCTCCGACTTTCCGAACGTTCAGAATATGCTCCAGATGTTCATTCAGGGTGACCTTTCTACGCAAGACGGACTGACAAATCTAGCTTCGCATATCATGCACCTCACCTTGCAATTGTTTGCGTTTGAACTAGGTCGACTGCACAACGAAAATCAGTTTAACGCAGACAATCTGAAAAACTTACTTTATGGTGCAGCCGGAATGGAGCTTGTTGTTCGCCAGGTCATCCAGCCGCTCATATCTAAAAACCTTTAGAGATAATAGGCAACGGAAATACCTGCCGTGCAAATTTCATAATATTGTAGCTATCACGATATTCGGAGCGCTGCATGCACAACTAACACTCCGAGCACAAAAGCGCTTCCCATCGCTATTCTTTCAAGGCAAATACCAACGCCCTTCGGCAGTTTATGGACAAGAGCCTGTCCGAGCCTCTAGCTGTGACAGAAGGAGTTAGCGACACTTTACGTGCACGCCTAACTTGGCATGATTAGATCCCACATGTGCCAGATCCGGATGTCCCCAGGGTTACCACCGCCGACATAAGACCAAGCCCGCTGGTGAGCACTCACTGCAGAAACAGGAGCGTAAACTGGCTTCAGATCTAAATGCTTGCCAGAGACGGCAATGCTTAACAGGGCAGCCTCACTACTGAGTTGAACCTCTAGGTGATCAAGATCTCTATGTTTGGGCTTCCGGTACGCGAGCATCATGCCAGCTTGCATAGCCCATCCATAATCACCAACAACAAATCTTTGCAATCCTTGGGTGGTATACAAGCTCATGGGCTTAGCCATACACACCACCTTGCTTTCAATGAAGATTCCCACAAAGCGTCGACCATATGAAATCGGACTATTCGCAAGTCTGATGACGATATCTGGCTGTTTATTAATCGAGGATCCATTGTAGTTAGAGACATTCTCTCCACGGCCAACCTTATCGAACATTTCGCTGGTAAACCCTGGGACAACAGCGCTGCTAGAGTCCAGCATTTGCATCAATAACTCACAGATGGCGTCGGAATACACATCCTCTTCCGGAGCCCCGGAAGCGATCTCCATCAGATGATGAGATGGGTTGGCACAAATCAGCCCCCACGCATGGCTAATAGCTCGTGCAACAACCCGAATGACGTTCGGTGGCAATGCGGCTGGGAAGCCGGAGGCGTTTCCAATGTGCGGAAGGGGATTTCCGATGAGCGCAGTCATTGGAGCCCTCGACTAAGCACCGGGTGGCCCCGCTTAATCAGATCCAAAGCCAATGTTCTTGCGGAAGTTCGGGACCAATATCTGCGCTGATTCAAAATTCCCACATAAAGAGATTGCTCGTGAGCGACCTCGACCAAGGATGCATCCAATTCATTACCGAGACCAATAGCCGTCATAATAAACTCTGCATCCGGCCGTTTTTCCTCATTACTTGGCCCAAGGCGAATGAAATGCCAAGGGCAATCACTGTCTTGTAACGCGAACTCAACAGTCAGAGGGGTATCACTCATGTCAAATGGTTCGAGTGCAGACGACAAGGCAGATCTGAATGTTTCGGCAGTTATTCTATCAATCGATTTAATCGCGTTTGTGCGAACACTCTTGAAGGGTAGAGAAAACGCAAGACGATCCTGTATGAGATTTTGATCAGCAATGCGTAACCTGTAGAGCTTAGAAACGAAGTTTTCTATCTCTCTCTCTAACTCACACCCACCATATTCCAACAGAGACTTAATCCGAGATAGCTGCTCTATCTGCTCAGATTCTAGAATTTCCAAAGGCTTGACCGGAAAAAGCTCTGCTTCATATTTTTGGAGCGTGCTTCGTTCGCAACCAATTTTACTGCTAGTCATCAAAGTGAAGTACAGGAATAGCTTACTATTAAAAATAGTGCTTAGATAAACAGCAAGCAACTCGGGGCTTGGAGCACCAGCGCAACTATAGCCAATAAACGACCGACTATATGCAACTTCTTCATACGATATAAAGGAAAGAGGATGCCCCCTCTTCGAACTAGGCGACTCACGAAGAAATACCAATGGCGGAGCATAGTTCTTCTCCTCTCGCGTTCGGTGAACACGATCAAACGGAAACTGCTTAAGCTCCGAAACAGGCGCCACATACCAGTCAATATTGGGTGCAGTAGGTAAGTCCTTCATTCGCTGGAGAAAAGACGCATTCACGCCTTCAGTGCCATCTTGGCGTGTTTGATAACCATGCGTAGCCGGGACATCCAACATGTCCAGATAGTTTCTCAGACTTGGATAACAAAGTTCCTCAATACGATCCAGAAGCTCGACATCCAGCGCATTACCTTTTGCTAAGGTCTTAAAAAGATGGCTATTCTTTTCCACCTTGGCGACGTCTGATGTCCAAGCGTCTTTACTATCAATTCGTACCCTTCCCTCCCGATTAAGACTCTGGTCCTCTACAGGAGTTACCGCAAAAAATTCACTATGTTCCGTTGAGCGCCTATTATGCGCCAAAAGCAAGCAGAAGTGCGCCGTCATACTTGGCCACACCTCTGTATTCCTAAGCTCCATTCCATTCAATACATATTTAACATCCAATCCTTGGAAAATACGAATACGCGCGTCATGCCCCGGCTTTGTAATCTTGGTCAACAGTCGACCATGGAGGGCGAATGCCAAAACTCCATCTGGCTTGGCAAATCGAGTCGCTGCCCAAACAAATGGTAGGTCAGGAACCCCATCAGGATTAGAACATGGCTCTAGCCCTCGATGGACCATATGTTGGGCTGCAATCTGGCTAAGCTTTTCTCTCCGCTCAGGGTTTTTCGTGGAAGTCCAAGGTGGATTTCCAATAACCAAGTCAAACGCACCTTCAAACTTAGCGATTGCCCCAGGAGCAAGGCTGCCAAGTTTTATATCTTGCCCAACATCCCACTGCTCTGCTGGCATTAAAACAGTATCTTGCAATGGAGTAAAAACAAGATCCTTTAGGTCCGCCGCGTCCGAATCAAGCTCAAGCGCTGTTAAATATAGTGCGAGAGCTGTTAATTGCCTCGCAGCAGGGTTTATGTCGAACCCCACCAGTTGCTTATTGAGAATTTCACGGATGATTTTTGTATTTGGTTTTACCCCGGTCGCGTGCCATCGCCCCTTCACTAGCCGACGGAAAGCCGCAAGCAAGAACACTCCTCCGCCAGACGCAGGATCAAGAATTCGAGCTTTATGGGCTTCCGGCCCTAGCAAGCTAAACGAATGATCTAAAAGGTACTCGGCCAAGTGCCGAGGAGTGTAATAAACACTATTTCCCTTGGCCGAGGTTTTATCAAACCTGTGAGCAAAAACCTCGTAGACTTGACTGAGAAGTCCGACCGGCACATAGGAAAAGTGGAGGTCACCCCACGAAAACTGAGTTTGATAGACCCCCTCGCCCAAGGGCCGATCACCACACATAATGGCCGTTAGATCTTTGAGGGCTGACCCGCCCGAGGAACTATGCAGATTTTGGAAATAGCTTACGGAGCCTCTGTCCGGTAGTTCAAGGAGATCGCCATTGAAAGTGGTATCTAGCCAGTTGCATGTCGCTGCTGCGGCCTCAGGGGTTTCAAAGCAATTTCGGACATTAGAAACACCGCGTAGCGGCTGCTCCAATGGCACGATTTCTCGATCCCCGAGAAAGCGCATGAAAAGGGCTCGGCCCACTAAAGCCAATGCTTCAGAGGCATCGATTTGCCGGACGTTAACTAGGTGATCTGTAACGGAGTTCAGCAGCGCAAGCATGAGCTCATGCGCACCGCAAGTAGTCTCTTTGCTTGAGCGGATAGGTACTGCACCAACTATCAGGCGCGCGAAGAGGCCTGGCTCCAGTTTAGTTGACTGAGCAATCGGAGCCTGGTTCTCCCTGATATTCCCCAGGGTATAGACCTGTACAACTCCGGGTCTGACCACCGCAGCATAGGGTGCGTCCGCACGCAACCCCAATAGCCTCATGCTCCGCTGCAACTCCACCTCGGAAACAGCAGGACCTTGATGATAGTTGAGGATGTAAACAAACGGCTGGCCCTCATGCATGACCACCGCTTCGGGAACAAGATGTTCCTGCTCATTGGCACGTACAAGCCCAATAAAATCGAGGTGCTGCGGGGACAGGCTGGCCGGCCGGAGTTCCAGCACATTCTCTTCAGGCACGCGCAAGGCATCTGCGACGCCCTTGGCGGTGAGAGATGCATCCATGAATGCTCAGCTCCAGTTTTAATGTTAATCCTAACCTATTGAATCTAGGAGCGACAGGTTAATTTTTATGTATATTATCAATGTTTTTTGGATAATATACATAGCCAATGCACGCTATCAGGAGGGTGTATGAGTAGGGCACCACGGGACGGAACCTACAGAGCTGCTTTTGGCGCTCGCCTGCGACAACTCATCGATGCAGAGCTCAAAACCTCCCTGAACGACATTGCAGACGCTCTAGGCTATAGGGATGCTTCTACTTTGCGCTCAGCGATGGCCGGACGTTGCGGACTAGATCTAGACAAGCTTGCGACCCTTGCTGCCTGGTCGAGACACAGAGGGATGCCCGTAAACCTCCACTGGCTATTAGTGGGTGATGGTGAGCCCATCCTGAAAGAGAACCAGCACCCCTCCGCTACTGCAGAGTGGATGACTCCAGCGCTGCAGGAGGCACTATGCGTAATCGCAGATGCAGCCCAATCAATTCCTCGCACACCTCCTAGCACTTAACGCCCGTACTTAGGTTTAGCAATGACAATAATGCTGTATAAAAATACAGTAAAGATAAATGAATCAAGGCTCCTGGCAATCAAAGCGACAGGTGGCTAGCTACGACACCCGGCTGTAAGCGTCTGGCCAACACACCTCCCTGATCCCTCCAGCTAGCGGCATGGTGTCCACCTGTTTTTGGTGGACACCATTTCAAGCCCCTTGCAGAGGATCTCCCGTGCCAGGCCAACGCCGCTCCTATCCCAAATCCTTCAAGGCCCAGATCGTCGAGGAGTGTACCCAGCCCGGCGCCTCGGTTGCCGGCGTGGCCTTGAGCCACGGCCTTAACGCCAATCTCGTGCACAAGTGGATTCGCCGCCAGCAGGCACAGCTGCCCGCGGTACCCTCAGGTTTTATTCCAATTCCTCTCGTCCCGAGCGGGCCGGCTACCCCGAGTGCGGCCGACAGGGCCATCCAGATCGCAATTCCCCATCGGACCGGCAAACTGTCGGTGCAGTGGCCGGGCAACGACCCTGAAGGCTGCGCCCGCTTTCTGCGTGAGCTACTGAAGTGATCCGCATCGAGCGCATCTGGCTCGCCACCGAGCCGCTGGACATGCGCGCCGGCACCGAAACCGCGTTGGCCCGGGTGGTTCAAGTGTTCGGTGCGGCGCAGCCGCACTGTGCCTACCTGTTCACCAACAAGCGCGCCAATCGGATGAAGGTGCTGGTGCACGATGGCTTCGGCATCTGGCTGGCCGCTCGCAGGCTCAATCGAGGGCGCTTCGTCTGGTCGGGCAATTGGCAGGGACAGCAAGTGGAACTCAACCCCGAGCAGTTGCAGGCCCTGGTGATCGGCCTGCCCTGGCAGCGTCTTGGGCCCAATGCCGAGATCAGGCTCCTGTAGCCGACGTGCAATTAGGCCAATGGCCTATCGCCGAGGGCGCCGGGATTCCTCACACTCGACGCCATGAACCCTGCCGCTTTCGATCAGCTGACACCCGAGCAACTGCGCCAACTGGCCGCGCAGTTGAGTCGGCGCGTCGATCATCTGGAGACGCTCAACCAGCGCTTGAACCACGAACTCGCCGTGCTACGGCGCCACCGCTTCGCCCGCCGCAGCGAGCAGCTCAATGCCGACCAGCTCAACCTGCTGGACGAGATGATCGAGGCCGACATCGCCGCCATCGAGGCAGAGCTTGAGGCGGCCCGACCAGAGTCCGCCAAGCGCGAGCTACGGCAGCAGCCCAAGCGAGCGCCTCTGCCGGCCGAACTGCCGCGCACGCTGATACTTCACGAGCCGGACAGCACCCAGTGTGCCTGCGGCTGCCAGCTCAAGCGCATCGGCGAAGACGTCAGCGAGAAGCTCGACTACACCCCGGGCACCTTCACCGTCGAGCGGCATATCCGTGGCAAGTGGGTCTGCGCCGCGTGTGAAACGTTGATCCAGGCCCCAGTGCCTGCGCAGGTGATCGACAAGGGCATCCCGACTGCGGGGCTGCTGGCTCAGGTCATGGTGGCCAAGTTCGCCGATCACCTGCCGCTGTACCGCCAGGAAAAGATCTTCGCCCGCGCCGGGCTGGCCATCGCGCGTTCCACCCTAGCGCAATGGGTCGGCGCTTGCGGCGTCCAACTGCAACCTCTGGTCGATGCCCTGCGCGACTGCCTGCTCCAGCAGGACGTCATCCTCGCCGACGAAACCCCGGTGCAGATGCTCGCCCCGGGTACGAAGAAGACCCAGCGGGCTTACGTCTGGGCCTATGCTCCCAGCCCCTTCGCCGACCTCAAGGCCGTGGTCTACGACTTCAGGCCGAGCCGGGCCGGCGAGCACGCGCGCAGCTTCCTGGGCGACTGGCAGGGCAAACTGGTCTGCGACGACTTCGCCGGCTACAAGGCCAGCTTCGAGCAAGGCGTGACCGAGATCGGCTGCATGGCCCATGCACGGCGCAAGTTCTTCGACCTGCATGCTGCCAACCAGAGCCAGCTGGCCGAGCAGGCCCTCCAGTACATCGGTCAGCTCTACGATGTGGAACGCGAAGGGCGAGAGCTGCTCGCCGAACAGCGACGGCAACTGCGCCAGGATAAAGCCAAGTCGATCATCGATGGCCTGCATAGCTGGATGCTTGGGCAGCGGCAGAAGGTGCCGGAGGGCAGCGCGATCGCCAAAGCACTCGACTACAGCCTCAAGCGTTGGGCAGCGTTGGTGCGCTACCTGGATGACGGCAACCTACCCATCGACAACAACTGGATCGAGAACCAGATCCGCCCCTGGGCCCTGGGACGCGCCAACTGGCTGTTTGCCGGCTCGCTACGCAGTGGCCAGCGTGGCGCAGCCTTGATGACGCTGATCCAGTCAGCCCGCCTGAACGGACACGATCCGTACGCCTACCTGAAGGATGTGCTCATGCGCCTGCCGACGCAGAAGGCCAGCGCCCTGGCCGAGCTGCTGCCGCACAACTGGGTGCCCGCCGGCAAGGTGTGATGCCCGTTCGCTTACACCCGGCTGGGCATAAGGATTAGCAACGAGACAGCTGTGCGCTGGCAAAAAGACGATCATCTGCGGGTTGCATAAGGAAGTGGCGCAAATGATCTCTAGCCAAAACGCCGTCACGTGAAGGAGTAAGACCTGACCACCCCTGGAATATGTGGACAGGCCTGTTGTCCTTGGAGCTCGACGAGGTGCGGACAGCAAATCCGAAGCTACCAGGGAGCGACGCTCCTAGGAGTTAGACAGCCTGCATGTACTGCACGACCGGTTTGGCCATCACGCGCCTGCAAATTGAGGCAAAGTCCACACCTTGCTGCTTGAGCAGTTCAGCTGCCTCGGCTTGCCAGACTAGGTCACCCTGTTCGAAGAAGGTTGTCCGAAGCTGCCGTACGATCTGTAAAGAATGGGCGGCGAATGTACGGAAGTCGTCGAGCCCCCAGTAGAGCAGCCCTGTGGCATGAACAGTCGCAGCCGAGCTGATCTTGATTGCAGGTGTGACCAATACCGTTAGGAACTCGCACTCTGCTGACTCCGCCACATTTGCTCGCATCCAGTCTGGATGGGATGTAGCTTGCCGCGCCTTGGTAACACTCAGAGTACCATCAGTAGTATTCACATAGTCCTCGAACACAATGCATCGGGAGTCAGAGATCCACCAGGGATCTGGAGAGCCCTCGCTTTCGACTTTCCCGGCATTGAAGCCCAGCAGCGTCCCAAGATCTTTTTGTGCGCGCTCAAAGGTCTCATGCCGTTGAAGCCCGTCGAGAATCGACTGCTCCAGCTTTGCGAAATCACGGTCATGGGTAGCGCCTAGACGTGTCAGCTCAGCACCTATGCGCTCCACCTGGCGCTGCAACGCGATGTCGTCTGCTTGGGCCGTGACAGCATCTCCGACCTCCCTCCGGGCAAAGGCCGTTAGCCAGGGAATGTTGGGGGCACACTTGTGGGCGTCTCGATAGTACTGCCTTGACTTCGCAGCCATGGCTGCATTGCCGCTCTGTGCCGCGAGATGACATGCAGAACCGGCCAAGTAGTTCCAGAGCGCCCTGTAACCGCGCAGATCTGGTGATTCAAATATTCCCAAGACCCGATCAGCAGCAGCTATGGCACCATCATAGTCATGCCGCCAAAGCGCAGTCTGATAGTCGATCTCAGCCCCAACTGCTTTTTCAAGCTCGCGGATCGCAGGCAGAAATTGCTGCTGAGCACGATCACGCTCATCCAGAATCTGTCTATTGACGGATTCCCAATCGCGATCGTTCTCCAGAAAAATCTCGAAGTTCTCCACCAGATCGGTAAGCTCGGTATCTTTCGATTGGTGGGCACCAAAGGTGATCTCGGCCTGAAGCTCAGGATGAAAGAAAGGGCGACGACGAAGATCAGCCAAGTAATCGGGGAGTTCTTCTCCGGATACGACCACTGCTGAATAATCCTCCAGCGAGCGAGTGCATCGGCCTATGGCCTGTACTACACGAGTCTGAATCCGCTCATTGTAGAGAGCGTTCGCCGCCATCCGGGTCATGAGGAACCGCTCTTGGGCATTCATCGCCTTGGGCAGACCCTCAATGAAGAGCAATCGGCATTCATCACCCGCGAAGTCAATCCCGTCATAGCGGTTGGCCACAACGGCTACCGCTTGCCGTGAACCTACAAAGTCAGCTTTCGATTCTTCGATGTCGCTCGCGTGAAAAACAGGATATTTAAGATTCTGACCAATCTCTTCGGCGATCGCTGCGGCGGCCCTATCGCTGGGAACAAGAACGACGCTTCGACCTGCTCTCTGCATCAACTCCCTTCTTAGTTCTACGGTCTGATCGGGAGTGAGCGACATTTCCGGGAAGATGAAAAACCTCCGCCCGACACCTTGCGTGTCCCAACCATCCGGAGCTGGAAGACGTGTAATCGATTTTCTCCCCGTCAGCCGCTCCAAGTCGCCACCTGCGCCTAGTGTTGCGGACATGTAGATGCGTTGCTTGGCATTCTCAAACGCCGGATGAGAAAACGTTGGAGGTAAAAGTGGACGGATCAGGATCTCCTGAGAAGACAGATAGATATGGCACGCGTCCAAGTGCCCTCGGATCAGGGACCACGGGTAGGCGAGATCGGTATTCTCCGTATGAGCATCTAATATCTCGACGATTTGTGGAGTGAGCAGAGTCAGGGTAGGAGTGGCAAGTTTCTCTACCCATGTGCGATCCACCACGTCCTCCCATACGCCTCGCAGCCGTGACAAGTCAGTGGGTGTCAGGTAGGGAGTAAACGCATTGCATAAGGCTTGGTGAAGAGCGGTGTACCGTTCATCGAGTCGGCCAATGCGCAACGTCCAATGCGAAGCGATGTAGTTTTCGCTGGCATGGGCATCATCGACAAATATTACATCGGCCTGGTCGAAAAATGGGTTGGTGTTAAACAGGCTGGAATAGGTGGTTATCGCGATTTTTTCAGCCTGGAGGTAATCTGTTCTATCAGCAGGGAGGAAGTGCCGCTGCCCGCCCACAAAAGTTGCGACAGACAGTCCGTACTTTTCATTAGCCTGTTCAGCGACTTGGTAAACTAGTTGTTTAGTAGGGCAAAGATAGACAACCCGCTCTTTGAATTTTCTGCGACGCCATTCAGCGATCAGTAGTCCAACGAGAGTCTTACCGCTTCCGGTAGGCAGTTGTAGAGCCACATCAGGCACTCTAACTGCTTTTGCCGCGTACGCCTGCATCATGGCTGCTTGGTGCGGCAGAACATCGGGAAACTTTCTACGGGTCAGCTCTCGAAAAAGCTTGTCCGGCGTCTCTGGAACTGATGAGGCGGTAAGTGGGGTCTTGAAAGCCATTTGTCCACTCCTTGTGATTGACCGTAGGACATTGCTGGCGGAGGCCTAGCCGCGACCGTCGACCTCACTCACGCCCAGCAGAAGCATTGTGAATTTGAGGCTGCTGACTATATGTGTGGCCGTGCTTAAAGCAAAGGGTGACGCAGCACCGCCTATGCGCCATCCCCCTACGTCATGACGGTCACGCTTTTATCAAGCTGCCTTTGGGTACTGCATCGTAACGCCACCAGTCAAGCTTGCTCAGAGCAATTTCCTCGAGGAGCTACGACCGCTTTGAAAAGGCCCTGCGTGCTCAAGACTCAGGACATACTCAGCAAAATCAGTTAAAGAACAGAACCCTGAGTCGTCGATCTGACCATGACGCTGCAGGTGATAACCCTGCATGCCGTAAGCAATCGGGCCATGCATGTCAGCACTGGCTGTATCTCCGAGCATTGCGATAGCCGAAGCCTCGTAGCCAAGCTGCTCCGCCACCCGTTGATAGATCTCAGGCTCTGGCTTAATTGCGCCGACCTCGAAGCTCCAGACGTAAACGTCGAACGCCGGTAATAGCAACTTGGCCGGGATGGCATAGGGGGCAGCGAGATTGGAGCACAATGCAAGCTTAAAGCCCGCCTTCCTGAGCTGACTCAACGCGTCAAGGGTGTCATCGAACAGGCGAATGCTTGCTAGCTCGGCAAAGAGATCAGCCTCCATGCTGGCAATAGTAGAGAGGCTAATCTGCCCACCGAAATAGGCCGCTGCTCCTGCCAGGCCTAGACTTTGAGTCATGAGCGTCCGTGCATCGTCTGACTTTGGCCTTCGCCCTTGAAGCCGCAACTGCTGCATTAGCTTGCGAAAAGGTCGCCGCCGCTCGCCGATCTGCAGGAGGGTTCCATACACGTCAAAGACGACAGCTTTCAACATACCCCCTCCAAGTGCCCTGGCCCATTCACGCAGATACTATAAGGGGAACGATGAAATCTGCCGTGGAGGTAGTGATCGTGAAATGCACCGATCAACCAGTTGAAACGAGCCTAGATGTCGCTTGCGATGTCTGCCGACAAAGCACCTGCGTGGAAGGCTACGGCCCCCAGTTTGGAATCCTGCAGGCCCAGTGGGGTTTGGGCTCTATGCATGATGGCAAACGCTACGAGGTTCGCCTTTGTGAACCTTGCTTCTTCCGTACACTTAGCGCTTTGAGCCGCGAACGCATGGTCAACACCATGTTCGACGAGTTTCCTGATATCGAAAGAGAGAAATTCGGCCTGCTAGGATCTGATGATCTCAAGAGCGACCACTAAACCCAGGAACTCTTTTCCCTCGACTTTATGAAATCATTCTTGGGTCAGTCAGCATGGACAAACTTCACGACAAGCTGGATCTGCCGAAAGGCCACTACCACCTGCATCAAGCCATTCTGGCTGGGCTGCCAGCTTCTTTGATTTTCGATCTAGCTGTGGAGCTCGGGCAACCGGCTGCTCAAATAGCGGAATGGATCGGTGCGCGCTCCATGTCCCTAGACTCAATGATGCCTATATCCTCTAGCGAGGCCTTTTGCCGGCTTGTCCGTGCACTGGATAGCCTTGGGGATCTTTATGAAAGCAATCTAGAAGGCGCGATCTCCTGGCTGACCACACCGAATAAAGTGCTAGCCAAGGAGCGCCCCGTTGATCTGCTGGCGACAGAAGCGGGCGGCCATGCAGTACAGCAGGCCATTCATGCAATTGAACATGGCCTGCCTGTCTGACACGCAAGGTTATCGGATCATGTCCTGGAAGCGGTGTAATCGCGGTTCAGCCGAAGCACCGTCAGGCGTGGAAGAGACATGGTATATCGCAGACTAGGTGGCAGGGTTGCTCACCTGCAGTTCCCTGCTTTTCGGAAACCTGCTGCTAGCGCCTCACTTTCTAAGTCAAACGATACTTGGTTTTTTGCTGAGACCTGACCATAGCTCGGACATCCAACAGGCAGGTGGTAAACTCCGCTTCGCCGGTTACCGATGATCAACGTTCCGGCTGCCTGGAGAGGCTGTTTTGCCGTGGCCACCTGTTGCGCGGGAGCACTTGCCGTCTTTGATGCCACTCCTTCTCCAATCGGCCTATGGCCTAGCGACCAGACGCGCTCCCCTGTTACAAAAGGGTTTGAGAAGCCGACCACTCTCGCGATGCGTTCGTTGCGCTCGCGCTCCCATGCGGTAACTGGGTATTGATTGTTCCAAGCCATCAGCAGTCGCTGCTGCTGGCGTGACATCCTCAGACTGTACCGATCAAACATGTAGAACGTAGTCCGTGCCACAAGGCCCTTCACTTCATTTCTTGGCTCAGCGGTCCTAGTGCCAAAATCGATTCTCGTATCACACTGTCCGTACTGTGTAGATACGTCACTGACGGTCCCGTAGTTGTAATTGGCCCGGTCACCATTTACCTCCCCCACAGCCGGGTACAGGTTAAACAGGTCAGCTTCCATAGCTCGAAAGACAGAATCCGTCGCTACACAGTTCTTTCGACCACCGTTTTGCCAGCATTGCCGTTGGTGCCCGAAAGTCCACGCTGGAACAATGTGCTCCCACTCCGTCCGCGCAGCCCGATTTTCCTGTTTTCTGACTTCATATCCGCAGGAGCTGTGGTCGACACGCCCACCAGTTTTCCCAACCCATTGCCACTTACAGCCGCAGTACAACTCCCCTTGATCACTTTCGGCATGGTCGAAAAAAACATCACGCTTCGCGATGCTTTTTGCCTCGTCGAATGTCGTGGGCCCGCTTGCGAATGAGCTTGTGGCGAAGGTCAGGCTTAGCGACAGGAGAAAATATGCAAGCTTCATCGGAAAATTTATTGCCTTGGAAACGCCGAAGCAGTGTGCCGTTCTAGTGTTCTCGCGAGAATGGCTAATCAAAGTTGATTCTCGGCCTCAGAAGGATTGTCGCGGCGGTAGATCCAACTGGGCGAAACGAAGACGAGACCGTACACTCGGGTTAAGGCTGGTCTGCGCGCTTCACGCCGTCTGTGAAGCCACGTAGGCTAAAGTAGGTTTAGCAAAACGGGCGATTGCCCATCGCCGTAGATGACCTCATATCCAAATTCCTCCATGAGGTCTTTGTCGCCCCAGATATTATTGAAACCAGTGCAGTAATTGAAAACAAGCTTCTTCACATCCTTCGCGTCATGAAGGACGCGGGCCACAGACTCCATGTGCGGATGCTTAGTGTTGCTGGCACCGTTCGAGCTGAAGATCCAAGTCGGCGCCGACAACAGTGATGCTAGGGCCCGGTCGGTGTTGTTGCGGCTGCCATGGTGGGCGACCTTTACAACGTCGACCTTAAAGCACCCGCTGGGTGAAAGCTTGCGCAGGCTGTCCGCGACAGTCGACGGGTAGGCGTCACCGAGCATCAGCGCGCGTCGTCCGTCAAACTCCAGAACCAGCGCAATGCTAGAGCCGTTGGGGATAGCATTGTCCTCCACGAACCTGCTCTCGGCCAGCGACGGCACGTCGATGGGCCCCATAGGTTCCAGGCCTGGTATCCCCAGATCTAACGCCGGCAGCTCCTCGCCCCTGTCTTCGGCATCCTCCGCCACACCGAACTCTTCGATGACTTCGTCCCAGCGCTCGCGCAGCTTAGCCAACTGCGCGTGGGCGGGGCCCAGTACAGTCACCTTCATGCCTCCATCAAGGGGATAGGTTGCGACGCTGCCATCCGCTTCGAGCGCAATGGCCTTTCCAGCGGCAGCTTTGTTCCAGGTCAACTTGTGGTCCTTCTTCAGGATCTCGGAGAGGCGGATACCTTCCTTGATACCCATCGGCTCTAGACCTAAGGCCTTCATCTGGTCCCAGCCGTTGAACCAGACGTCGCCGAAGGTGATGCCTGCAGGCAGGTTTTCCATGAGTTCGAGGATGCCCTGTATATGGTCTAGGTCGATGTGGGTCACGACCAGTAGCTCGAAGTGCAGCGGCGTACCGATCGCATCAATCCGCTTTCGGAGGTGATCTCGTCCCGTCGCTGTGATCCCGCCATCAATCAGGATGTGGTTCACCACACTCTCCGACCCGTACTCAATCCACAGCGCATCGCCTCGCTGGGCCGGCAACACATGGATGCGAAACACGTTGCTCATCTCCGCTCCTCACTCAGTCGCAGTACCGTGAAGAACTCTCCTGGGACGGTGATGCGACCCAGCTGAAGCACGAGCGACAAGGCCCGACGCGTGCCCTCGACCTGTGGTCCCGAGCGGCCTTCGGCCCGATCATCACCTTCGAGTGCTACCAGCACGTCCGTCAGTCGGCGGACCCCCGTCCCGAGGAAAGGTAGGCCGCGCCGGACGGCCTCCAAGGCATACCCGCGTAGCTTCTCGACATCGATCTCCTCGTCACCTCCAGATTCACCGTAAGCCAGAGTCATCTGTGCCATTGCAATCGCACCGTCGGGGATCTCAGGGTAACGGCGATATAGGTTACTTACCCAGTCACGCCAGTCAGGGGCCAGTTGAGCATTCGCCTCTTCCGTATGTGACAAGAGCATGTAAGCTCCGGCTGCTGCCGCGACGGGGTTGACGGTTTTCTCAAATAGCCACGTGTGGGCCAGCCCAAGCATCATCTGGCCTGCCTCGACTAGTCCGGTGTGCAGAAAGCCGAGCAGGCTCATCGCTTCCACATCGTCAATCTCGGGTGCACATCGCCAGCTTGATGGGGTTGCTCGCGAATCCTTAAAGGTCATCGCGATGTCAGTGACCTCAGTCACCCGCACCGAGGGCTTTACGATCTGTCCCAGACGGTTTCGCGACGTGCTGGCCCACCCCTCCGGAAAAACCGCGTAGTAAGTAGCACCGTTTGGGGCACGTATGTCTGCAAAGGCGCGGACTCTTCTGACATCCATCTTCGCGGGTGCCGGCGGCAGTAGCCACGCACTGCGCTCGTCAGACTGCACAAGGTTCAAGCGCACCGGCTGTTCTGAGTTGCCAGTCCACCAGCGTACTAGCTTCCGGGGCGATAGCCGGCCCTCGGGGAAAGCACGTACCGGATTAACGCAGCTGATATATCGCCAGCCTTCCGTCTGGGCGACACGCTGGAGGCCACTAACATGCACAAGTTCATTCGTATTATGTTCCTGGAGTAGGACTGAGTGCGTAGACAACTTCTGGAACCGCACTGAATTGCGGTCGAACAGGTCCGGCGCCGCGCTCTTCAGGTGGTCCGGAAGGCGCGTCGGAGCGGGTCGGGGGGGTGTTGTTTCGTGCGACTGCACCATACTCGGGTGGGGTGGCGGTTTTACGCTGCCCAGGCTCGTCGCCAGCCCGAACCACTCTAGCGACGACTTGCCGATCTCGAACGTGAGCTCGGCTAAGCCCCCGCTCCGCACCTCAATGCGCTCCGCCTGAACGTCACCGCTCGGAAGATAAAGGCGAACGAGGTACGAACCCTCGACAAGTGAGATCTGCTGCGGTACGTCGTTGACCCCGAGGGGTACCTTGTGGCTAGGTTCTGTTGTGTCGATACGCGACGCACCCGTCACCTCGACCATTGCCAAAGTTTCAGAGGGCGATTCCCAGCTCGGCGACGATAGCCGAATCGCCAGTACGCCGGTACTCATAACCCAACCTCTGAGGCAGGTGGCACGACGTACTTGCTTGTCTGCCCCAGCACTTGGGTCTTGTCCACGGCGGCGAGGGCTTCGAAGCTGTAGGACCCCGTCGAGAGCGCGACCCACCATGGCGCCGGCGCGGGAGCTCGTTCCTTTCGTCCGCCGATGTGGTCAACATGTGCCAGGATCGCCTGCGGCAACAGGGCCA
The DNA here is from genome assembly GCF_003234055.1 of Pseudomonas sp. 57B-090624. Taxonomy (NCBI): domain Bacteria; kingdom Pseudomonadati; phylum Pseudomonadota; class Gammaproteobacteria; order Pseudomonadales; family Pseudomonadaceae; genus Pseudomonas; species Pseudomonas sp. 57B-090624. Next base: position 24,324 of record NZ_QKRU01000052.1, on the reverse strand, counting down.
GATCACGCGTGAATACTTTGACGATCACTTCAGGGACATCGCGCAGCCGGTGAATCATCAACTCCCTACCAGTCTCATGCGGTTGGCAGTATTGTGGCTGCGCCTGGAAGTCCATGCTCGCCACGCATTTGTTGATACCTTCGGCAAGCGCAGGGACCTGCACCTCCCAGTGAGCGCCCTTATCGCGGCTTGCGGGCCCGCGCATGGACTGTAGCAGCCCTTGGGTGAATAGACTGGGCTGGCCCGTTAAACCATACGCAGAAGATGCTAGCCCAGTGGCAAAATACACTGGCACGATTTTGTGCCGTAGTCTGCGGTTTAGGCCGGCGACGGCAATAGGATCACCTGTCGCTCTGTTACCGTAGGTGTCGAGAAAATCATCCGTCGGCGGCGTACGGCAAGCATCGACAAGATGTATCTGATAGTTGGCGCCACAGTGGCGCATGACGCCTAGCCGCATACTGTCGAAAGCAATAGCGTCGGCCATAGGGTTTACGGGGTTACCACCGAAGTCTTCCAGTAGCAAGGTGTTCTCTGCTTCACCAAAGGCGAGTCCGTGTCCGCAGAAGAAGAAAACAGCCATGTTCTCTTGATTCCGGCCGGCACGTCCCATCCACTCTAGTACAGCCTGCCGAACCGAAGGCATCCGTGCTCGCTCGATGGCTTGTGGTACGCCTCCTGCATCTTTGATCGAAACAGGAGCGTCTGCCGAGCAGAGCACCTGAAGTGATCGCAAAGGGCAGACAGGGTTGTGAAAGCCAGCACTAGCATCCATGAACCACGCCGCGAGCTCGCGGACTGACAAAGGCGGAGAGGACAGCTGTCCCATACCCATGTGTAGGGGAAACGGATTCGCAGCATTGCCATCTTTCAGAAACGGATAGTGGCCCACGCCGACTAGCAGCACGTGAGTACCGGGGTCGGTTTGGCCATCGTCGAGTAGCACAGTCATGGGCCCTGATCCTCAGCTCAATGCTGCATCTGGTACGGGCAGACTTTTGGATGGTGCGATTGCTAGCCCCGCACGCGTCCGTAGCGCTGCGTCAGCTAGCGCGTAACCCCAGTTGATAAGACGTCCCTCTGTCAGCCCACCAAAGCCGCTAAGACGCGTGGGGACTTGCGCCAGAGAGTCCGTAATCTTGTTGTCCCCAGCCATCATGAGCGAGTCGGCATAGTCTCCGATTTTCGTGTCCAGGCCCCAGTAGGCTCCGTGGCGTCGACCAGCGGTGAAGTCATCAATCAGCCAACGCTTTCGCAGCGCGCGCGTTTGGTCAATCAGGATGTCGCGAACCCTACCCATCTGCAACGGTGTCTCCGGAGGGGCAAGTTCGATCTCGAAGGGGGCACCGGCGTCGCTAACGAGCACTAGGTCAACCTTGCCAATGAGGGTTTCGAGCCCCATGTTGTCGTACACACCGCCGTCAGCCAACACGATCCGACTACGTAGCTGATCCAGGTGTGGGATATTTTCTCCGTCGGCCCATTTCGCTGGATCAGTCTTGATGATGATTGGCGAGAACACAGGCGGAAAAGCGCTCGATGCAGCGACCGCTTGCGCGAGCGGGATGCTGACACCGCGTGCCACACCTAGCTTCCAGTCGGCCAGCATGTCCTGCCGGATGCGGAAGCTCCGCCCAGTCTGCATGTTAGTGGCATACAGTACAAAACGAGGCTCTCCTGGATTTGCAGGGTCCGGCATGTCGTGGGTGGTCGCCTTGTGGAAGAGATGCTTGTCATAGCAATCTGCTAGATATTCGCCGGCAGACTTGAATGGGGTGACGAGGCCCTTGATGCCAGCCGAGACGTCGATGGTCTTGTCGCACAGTACCCGCAGCGGGTCCGCCACCTCGGCCTTGAAGTTACGAGCATGTCCGGCTACGAAGTCGAGTCGCCGCCAGCGGTGGGCGAGCAACCCGGCTAGGATCGATCCGCCGGAAACACTGGAGATGCGGTCCAGTCTGCCCAGCAGGCCCGCTTCGTTCAGACGCCACAAGCTGCCCAGGCCAAACAAGGCGGCCCGGAACCCGCCACCTGAGAGCGCCAATCCGACTGTCTTGCCGTCGAGAGCCATAGCCTCCCTCCCATGCCTTCGCCCAATTCATGCTAGCAGGCTCTTGAGAAGCTGCCTCTTTAATGTACAGGTAGGCAGCGGTATGAGTTTTTCGAATTCCAGTGGAAGTCGTTACTGGAGAGGCTTTCGTCCTTGCGCTCGAACTTATCCCACACCGGCACGTGCGACTCGACGCCCTTTTCCTCGACCATCCAGGCCAGCATTGAGGCCATGCTATAAGCGGTATTGCCGATGAGGCGCTCTGGCGTGAGATCGAACTGCGCCGGGGCCGCCCCTGGTCGAGCTGAGAGCGTTTCACTCTTGGCCAGGCGTGGCTTACCACGCGCCGATTACCTGCACCCCACCTTCAAGCCAGTGGCCGATTGCCCCTCGGCAAGACGCTCTCGACTCATCATGTTGTTACTCCCTGGGAGGGCTTCCTCTTTATCGTTTGGAGTAGAGCGCCCCAGCGCAGCACGAAACGCCACCAAACAGACGCCACTTTTGCGTCGCAAGAGCCAAAGCAAATGGCTAGACTCCGGAGGATGGCGATCTAACATGATGGGAATCTAGGTTTGACTGAACGGGTTCAACGCGTCGACCTCTCGTACAACCGCCCCAACCTCAGGCACACCGATAGTCAGGTCAAGGTGCTGCGAGGCGACCAGCTCGTCTGGTGGTATGGACCCGTACGGCAAAATACGAAGCCTCGCTCTATACCATTGGTGAAGGTGCACTTCAGACAGCTATTCAATGATGAGCCAGGTCCACGCACCTCGGCCATCGTGCCGCTCAGCAGTTTGCCCCATTATCGTAAAGGCACCATTTGGCGCGACGGTATATGTATCTCCGATACAGACCTGGCCTCGCCGCCCCATACCTTTGATGTCGATTTCGACGAGCGTGGTTGGTCACTCACCTCCAGATCGGACCTAATCAGCCAGGGTAATGCCCATATTTTTCATCACCACGAATACCCATTGCAGTATCAGCATGATCGGACCCGATTGCTCGATTTCAAGCTGGATGATGGAACCAAAAATTTGCTCATTCCCTGCACCGAGTACTTTATTCGTGCTTACGCCAGGAACATGGAGGTTTGCCGGGCCCTAGCCACATTGCGCTGGTCGGACGTGATGTCGGTATTTTTCGATGACTCTCACCGAGACGAGTACCGCTGGCTGGTCAAACCGTCTCCGAAGATGCGCTACTACGATGCCGTCTTCCTCGCCCATCTTTTATACGACGACTATGCAGAACGCCGTATTAGGCACATCAACGCCCAGTTCATTTCGCAAGATCCTTCAGCCCTGATATTCATGGAGGCCACCCCGTGGTTCCGCGGGAAAGGACAGCTTCAATGCCGTGGCAGATGGATCAATGGTGGCAAGACATTCTTGTGCCTGAACTTGGTCGGCTCGAGTCAACCGGAAGGGGAAGAGATCGAATGGCAGACAAAGAAGTTTGACAATAGCGAGGGGAAGGATGGGGGACGCTTGGTATTACCAAGGCCTGTCCGAACAGCGGAAGCCGACGAGTTTCTTAACGAACACTCCCACGCGGCACCGGACAGCCACTCGGAAATTACCATTGTCAAACCGGCACCCTTCAAGATCCTAGGCTCAAAGCGCTCAATCAAGAAAAAGAAGGAAGTAATTCAGACTGATCGTGGCCGGCTCGGCCCACATCCAAATGAGGCAACCTCCCATTCCTCTGGTGAAGGTAGCGGTGCCGGTAAGAACATCGGAAAGCTCGAGCATGTCGCCGATGCCGAAATCGAGACACAGGGTTTCCTCTATGACATCTGGAATGCGTTCAGGTCCATCATGGCGGATAACCCAGATCGGGTGACCAAAGTGAATTGGTACACGCCCCCCAAGTTCCGAGACGAAGGCCCGCCGCAACTAATTACGCTGCGACCGATAATCGACTGGATCCCCAAGAACAAGTCAGACCTAGGATGGGTCTACCTAGATAAGAAAACCGGTAAGTGCCGAGGCTTGATGGTACTGCGCATCGAGGTAGACGGAGAAAACTACTTTTGCTTCGAGATCCAGCCAGTCAAACCTAACAAATCTGAATACTCCGGTGTGTTCATGAAATCCCACGTCGGAACCCTGGAGGAGTTCGATAGTTTCGTTCAGAAGATCTGCTCGCAGATATGCCGTGTTATCGGAAGGTTCAAGAACATGGAGTCATTTTTCCCACCCAGCGCAAAGATTTTCAGGCATCACCAAAAAGATGTAAAGGTGCTCTACCGGAGCCGATTGATCAACGCCTTCAAGGATTTCGACGTAAAGTTGAAATAACTCGACTGGAATGATCTCCGTACTGATAACTGCTCGCTGACGGCACCCAGAGAATCTTCTCTTCGTACGTGACACTGTACCCCGCAACACCCCGATATTCCTGCGACTGGAAAACCAGCTTGCGACGGCTCGCCCTCGCCACATCGTGGAAGTAGGCGAGCCCCTTCACGATCCAGCGTCTCTCGAAGTCGTCATCGGCTATTTCGCTCAACATCGCCACCAGCTCACGCTCAGCCTTCTGCCGCCTGGCTTGGCACAACCAGCGCGCGTCTGGCTTTACCTGCAGCTCCAGTCCGTGACGTTTGTTCAAGTGACCGATGAAACCCGTAACTGCCGCCACCTGGCCAGGCGATCTTCGCCAGAATGACTCAAGCGTTTTTTGTGTAGGTAACGCTCCTAATTTCAGTTGGGCACTTTTGAGGAGATTCGCCGCTGCACGAGCTGCCAGCCTGACAGACCGCAAGTTCGTATCACCTTGCTCCATTCTCGCCTTCAAAACATACACGTACTCGCTCAGTAGCTGAGCCGACCAACTGTCGGTAGGCTCCAACAGAATCTCCGCAATTCGACGCAGCTCCGTGTGCCGGTCACGAAGCTGCGCACTGACCGTGACCACGCCGGTTTCTGTCAGAAAACGCATTGGGTTTTCTGCCTTGCGCAGCCCAGCAGCACCGAAATGCCGTAGGAGCTGCTCGTAAGAAGGTATAGCGTCCCAGCTGGCATCAACTGTCCGGAAGAATCGGTAGTGACCATTGATGCTCAATGCGGCTTTATTCGCACCACTCCGACTCAGGAGCCATTCTCCAAATTGAATAAAGAGTCCAGCGATGCGCTCGCTGCTGAAGCCCTTAACGTTGATCGCTAACCGCTTCCGGAAGAGGCTCTGCCACTGACACACCTCACATTCGCTTTTACGGCCAGCAGGCATGAGTGTGCCGCATGATCGACAAGGATGGTCGGGCTCAGTGGTGCAAGGTTCGCAGCGCACAACCCCATCCTGACCTGTGATTAGCACGCGATAGCGCCGACAGCTCGGACAGGTCGCCATCTTCGGACCACTGCATTTTGGACACTGGCGCAGCCCTGTCGTCTTGCTCCGAGCAAGACGCTGAGAGAGCTTGCCGCAGACATCGCAAGGCTCGGCAACGCGAAAATAAGGCGCGCAGGATTTGCACACACGGCCGTACTCCGTACGCAGGCCTGTTTCAAATTCGACCTTTCCACACCTTACGCATGGCCCAGCTCGCTCACAGACGGGGCAATTAGCAGCTTGATCAAAGACCGGGAGCCGAGCCAAATCACCGCACTTTGGGCACATGCGCCGTTTGAAAAGCCGTGGATAGCATGTCTCGCAGTATCGCTTGCTCGCGTAAACCTTTTTGGCTTTGACCATCTCGCGTCCACATCCATCGCAGCCCGCCTGGGTGGAGGTGTCATGAGATGCCATTTCTACGCGTCCTTCTCTGCAATCGATGCCACATATGCCAGACCTCAAGAGGCTCGCGGGTGCGTCCAAAAACTGGCCGAGCAAGCTTGTGCCGGGTGTGCTGACTTAGCACCGAGACCATCTGCATTAGGATCTCGGGCACACCGGTGACAGGCAGTGGAAAAGCAGTCACGGGCAGCTTAGTCTCCGTTGCGAGCTCCACAAACCTTTCTGGGCCAGCCTGCATTATCACCCAAGCTTGTCCCAACAGCCCTGCACGCTCAGCGGGTGCTGCATACTCGAACGGTAATCCCAGCGACGAAGATTTCAACCGCGCCAGATCTACACCGATTCTCTCGCAGAACAATCGCGATCCGGCCGATGGTTGCCGCGCCACCGTCTCCAGATAGCTGACCATGACCCGAGCAACGCACATCCACTCTGAAAAACTCAACGCTACTTGACCATAAAAGATGGTCGACTGGCGGCGCGCATCGACAAAGTTTTGGAAGGCCAGAGCCGTATCAACTACTGGCACAGGCGGCGCACGATCCAGCGATTGACCACAGTGATGACACTCGGACAACTTACCATCAACTCCAAGCCGGCCAGGCTGTATCGCCGAATGGCAACTAGTGCAACGATCAATCAGCAACACATGGTGCCAAGGGCAGGCCGTGTGCCATGCCAGTCGGTATTGCTGCCGATAGTGGGGAATAGGGCCCGCCATGCAATGTGGACAACACAACAGCCCACCTGCTCGCGTACGACTCCGACAACCCAACGGCAGAATCCAAGGCCACCACGATGAATTATGAACAGCAGCATTGGGGTGCAGCATTAGCACAATAGGCCATAGCGTAGTGGCCAAGAGCATTTCCGCGCTCAGACCGGCCATACTTGCCAGAGCTGCTAGGTTCGCCCATGGATGCGGACGATCAAGATCGCAAGTCCATGCGCGAGTACCAGGCCAAACAACGCGAGTCAAAGTGTCAGGCCGGCACCCATGGGCTAGGGCGGTTCTCACCAACCAGGAAGAAAGCAACTCATCGGGCAGCAGCGTTGGAGTAAGTGGCCAACGGGGATCTACACAACGCGCTCCCGAATGCCACGTGTAGGACGTTTCCACGACTTACTCTCGATGAGTTGTCGGTCGATACACTCCTTACCAGAATTGATTGCTTCCGTAGCACATTCGAGCAGCAGCCCGTGTAAGTCCCCAGTGTTGCCGCCCGAGATGGAATGGACCAACTGAGCTATCTCGGGCTTATAGAGGCCCGAGGGCTGTTTTAGCGGCAGCACGGCTTCAAACGCCTTCAGCAATCGCTGGAAATCCGCATTCAGCTTCCAAGTTTCTAGCTTGATGACATCAAAACGGCTGGCATGCTGTGGATCCAGATGAAGGATCTGTACAGCATCTGGAGTTCCTACGCCGACAATCGGGATAACCAGAGTGTTGCACAGCATCTTAAGTGCGTTCATGACCTCTCGCTGCTTCGTGGCGGAGCCGGTGAGCATCGAGTGAACCTCATCGATGATCAACATTCGCACCTTGAGCTCACGCAGCGCGTGGATTACCTGAAACCTCAGCGTGACCTTGGAATCGGTCGTTTTGTATGGCATCCACATCCGGTCGAGGATGGCAATGTAGAGGTCTTTCTCCTCTGCAGACGGAGGGGCCTCAGCCAAAATGATCGGCCTTACTGGCTCAGAGTTCTCGTCGACGTAGCCTTGGCCATGCGTTTTCTCGAAATGCCGGACAATCGTGGTCTTGCCATTATTCGGATCACCGACGATGAGCATGTTTGGCATGCGCGGCCGTTTGGGAGCCTCAAGCAGACACTCAAGGCTATCCAGGATGTGGTGGGCCGCCTTGTAACCAATCCAACGAGGCTCACCCATAAAGCGAATGCGCTCCCGAGCAGATAGCTGCAGCACAGGCCTGAAGTCGGCGTGCAGATGTGCGTACTCAGTCATTGGATATCACCAATCAGATCAACGTCTTCGAGCAACAACCCTTCGTCTCTAGGAAGCGAAGACGCCACTTCCACGGGCGCTTTGATGGGATGAGCCGGTGTGGTGTTTTTACTGTGCACCTTGTGCTTCTGGGCATCACGACGTGCCTTCTTGGTACTCGCAGCGGCCTCGTTAACGAGCTGGCGACGCTCTAAGATCAGCCTGCCGATCAAGGCCTCATCAATGTGCTGACGACCTTCATCGACCGCCTGTTTCTTCGCCGCACGAAACTCCCACAACGTCGCTGCGGGGAAGGCCTGGTTAGCCACAGGCACACGGAAGTACTGCTTGAGCACGGGGTCGTAGAACCAGATGACGCTGATGTCACGTGGGTCTCGCCTGAAAACAAATTTGCGAGCCTGCCCGGTTTCAGGATCCGTAGCCCCGATCCAATGACGTAAAGCCTCCGAGTAGTAGTAGACATCCAACTGAACGCCATAATGCTGGACTGTTCGACGGTACGAAGGCATGAAGTCCAATTGCACAGTTAGTGGGTCTGCTGGCCGTGGCGGAATACTCACTAACGCATCGGCTTCACGACTACCGAAGAAACCAAGATGCCATTTGCGCGCGGGACTCATGTAGAGCGATGAGTGAACGCGGTTGTGGTACAGAATGATGGTGCGAACCAGCCACTCTTCAAAGTCACTCATCGTGAGCGCGGCATGCTTGTCAGAGTCGTAGCCGTCCCTATCAGGAACGTTGCTATGCGTTGTACCCGGCAGCTCGTGCAACTCCCTCATGAATGTGCCGAGAAGACGTTCAATATGGCCCCCGTATTTAGGCCGCTTCACCGGTCGGAACTGGTTCTCGATGTTGTAGTTAGCACACGAACGGCGGAAGTTTTCGGCCTGAAAGTCGGGCCCGTTATCCGTGTGTACCACGCGAGGGAAGCCCCATACCGGCCACTCACCTTTCACATTGTGAAGGTTCAACCAAGCCTCCTTTGGCAGTATCGAGTGCGCCAGGCACATGCCAACGGAGATCTCGGAAGGATCCTCCAAAGCCAAGTAATAGCCAGTGATCATCCGAGAGTGGACGTCAATCGCCAAGCTCAGCCATAGACGGCCGATTGGCTTACGATGCCGGTCATCCACAATGATCAGGTCAACTGGGGTGTGGTCGATCTGGACGACTGCTAGGGGATAGTCGGCACCGGGGAACTTGCCTACGGAAGGTGTGTACTGATTCCGAGCCTTGTCAGCGTAACCGCGTCTGCGCAGCTTGATCTTCTCGGGAATGCGCTTGATCCGAGCTCTGATAGCTGAAGCGCTGGGTGGCTTAATACCAAGCGCTTTGGCCTGCATTTCGATTTCAGCGATGGTCGATTGAACCGTTCTGCGCTGAATAGTTAGGTAGTGCTGGTCGATTACATCATCAATTAGCTTGTCAGCCTGGACGGTCAATCGGCTATTGCCCGACTGCCAACCCCGTTTGCGCGGGACTAGAGCCAGTACCTCGTGCCAGCTCTGATACCGTTCAAGCCACCGGTAGAGCGTGGAGGTATCGACGCCCACCTCCCTGGCTCGCGCCTCTACGCTGCCCCTGGGCAAGGTCGAGTCGCGCAATAGAGGTTTGATTGCCGAAAAGCGCTGCTGTGCTACCGCCCACTCATCAGAGCTGATCGTCGAGACGTCGTAGTTGACGTACAGGCCATCGACTCGATCTTGTTCGACAGGCTGTAGTTCGGCGATCCGGAGCGACACGCTCCGGCCTGTCTCGACTTCGACACCGACGACATTCTGAAAATCGAGCAGTTGGACGATCCGGAATATCTGTTTGTCGCAGCGAACCATTTCGCCCACCTCAACCCGGATGCGCTCCCTAGAGGGTTCGAACGGAACGAAATGCTCATCTGTGTCGATTTCATAGATGTTCATGGCGTGGCCACCCAAAGCTCAAGATATTCGTTCAGAGGCTCGGTGATATCACACTCAACTCGGCCAGTTGCGATCAGGTGCCACAACAACGCCACACCGCGATCGCGGTATACGCCTTTGAAATGGCGTGCCAACAGGTAGTGCACAGGGGCGAATTCCATTTCGTGGAGCGTTTTCAGAACCATATCGATGTCTTCTCGATCAAAGTTCAATCGCTCGAAACGCTCCAGGAATGTGATGTTGTCGAGCGGCAGCCCACGAATGCGCGACTCGTCATAAATGCTGAAAGTCCAACCTTCCCCTCGCGCGTAGCGGCGTGCTGCCTTCCATTTACCGAGCCAGGCCCGCCAGTTCTTACGCCACTCGTAGGTGGGTTTCACCTCAACAAGCATCGGCTTGATGTAATCCATGTAGTCAATGCCGGCTGGCTGGCGATAGTGCACAAGGAAATCGGGAGTGTAGGTCTGAGCTCGCCCGAGCGAGTCAATGAAGTCAACACGGACTGGCTGGGCAATTACTGACTCGACCCGGTGTGAGAACCTCATCCGCTTAAGGAAATCACGCTCAAGCAACGACTCGAACGGCACACCTCCTACGCCACGGAAGGGCAAGAACCCTGAGACGCTACGACGTGTCGGCTTGATTGGGCGGACCGGCTTAATCTGGTCGCAACTATTTCGAGTCATTCTTAATCCTATCGCATCCAATTCGGATATTTTTCGCGTCTATTAGTGCAATCAAGAACGGGGTTCATAGGCCTCTAGCGTAGTAGTTTCGCAGCTATTTCGTAATCCTACAACCGGGCTGTCGGCGCTCATCAGGAAGCGCGTGCCCATGGCGATGCCTTCGGCGCCCAGGGCCAGGGCCGAGACCAGGCCGCGCCCGTCCTTGAAGCCACCGGCGGCGACCACCGGCACGTCCACGGCGTCCACCACCTGGCCGAGGAGGATGGCGGTGGGCACCGAGCCGGTGTGGCCGCCGCCCTCCCCGCCCTGCACGGTCACCGCGTCGGCGCCCATCTCCACGGCCTTCACCGCGTGCTTGAGCGCACCGACGGTGGGGATGCAGACCACGCCGGCCTCCTTGAGCCGGCCGATCATCGCCTTGCCCGGCGAGCGGCTGTAGCTCACCGCGCGCACGCCGTGCCGGAGCACCAGCTCGACGATCTGGCCGGCGTTGGCCTGGTACATGTGGAAGTTGACGCCGAAGGGCCGGTCGCTGAGGCGCTGGGTCTGCAGGATGGCCTCTTCCATGCGCCCCGGCTCGATGGTCGCCCCGGCGAGGAAGCCGAAGCCCCCGGCGTTGCCGGTGGCGGCCACTAGCCTGGGGTCGGCGACCCAGCCCATGGCGGTCTGGATGATCGGGTAGCGACAGCCGAGCAGGCGGGTCAGGCGCGTTTCGAGGGAGATCGCCATCAGGCCTCCGACGGGCTGCGCTGGGACTGGGCCATGGCGCGGGCGTCGTAGCCGCCCAGCCTGTCGCCGCTGACCAGCTCGTTGTGGGCGTGGGCAAAGTGGTGCAGGCCGAACACCATGTCCATGGTGGCGCGCTTGCCCATCAGGTCTTCGGCGTTGTTCACCGCCTGCTTGGTGAGCTGCAGGCCCAGCCGCGGCATCTGCGCGATGCGCCGGGCCACGTCCAGGGTCACGTCCAGCAGCACGTCGCGCGGCACCACCTTGTTGACCATGCCCATCTGCCAGGCGCGCTCGGCGCCCATGCGCTCGCCGAGGAAGAGGAATTCCTTGGCGATGCGCGGGTTGAGCTCGTGCACATGGGCGAAGTACTCGACGCCGGGAATGCCCATGCGCACCACCGGGTCGGAGAAGAAGGCGTCCTCCGAGGCGATGATCAAATCGCAGACCCAGGCCAGCATCAGGCCGCCGGCGATACAGGCGCCCTGGACCATGGCGATGGTCGGCTTGGGCATGTCGCGCCAGCGCCGGCACATGCCCAGGTACACCTCCTGCTCGCGGGCATAGAGGAACTCGCCGCCCGGCTTGCCGACGTGGTCGTACCAGAGGCTGGCGCGCTCGAAGCTCTGGTCGACGTCGCGCCCCGGGGTGCCGATGTCGTGCCCGGCGGAGAAGTGCTTGCCGGCGCCGGCGAGGACGATGACCTTCACCGCGTCGTCGTCGCAGGCGCGGCGGAAGGCGGCGTCCAGTGCGTAGGTCATGCGCGAGTTCTGCGCGTTGTGGTACTCGGGGCGCTGCATGGTGACCAGGGCCAGCGGGCCCTGCACCTCGTACTGCACCACCGCTTCTTCGGTCTGCTCGTGCTTCATGGGGGGGCTCCGCCTCAGTGGACCGTGGCCCGGGCGCGCACGCCCGGCGGGTTGTCCTTGAGCTGGCTGGCGCGCAGGTTGTGCGGGTCCAGCTGCTGGATGAGGATCAGTTGTTCGAGGGTCGGCGCCGCCGTGGTGGGGATCTTCTTCGGCACGTGCAGCGGGAAGGAGGTGGCGTCCAGCACCTCCTCGACACTGACGCCGGGGTGCAGCGAGCGGATGCGCATCTGCCGCTCGGGGCCGTGGAAATCCAGCACGCAGAGGTCGGTGACGATGAGGCGGATGTCGATCTCGTCCAGCGACCAGCCCTGCGCCAGGCGCGCCGGGTTGTAGCCCACCGAGGCCACCACATCCACCTCGCCGTCGACGAACACGCGGCGGTTGTGGCTGGCCACCAGGAAGGAGTTGGCGTGGCTGATGGAGTTGCCGGGCAGGCCGCGCACGCCGAGCATCTGCGACGTCGGCCGGGCGTGATCACCGATGCAGGAGATGTTGGCCTGGCCGTAGCGGTCGATCTGCACCGGGCCCACCAGGGCATGGCGCTTGCCGCTCCAGACGTTGTCGAAGATGCGCGAGAAGCCCATCCAGCTGTCGTAGCGCGGCTGGTAGCCGTCGCGCGGGCCCAGCGGCACGGGCTCGGCGACCATGAAGGCTTCGGAGTCGGTCATCATCAGCCGCGCGTTGCTGTTGAGCATGGCCAGGGACGCGGCCAGGCGCTGCAGCACGCCGATGCCGGTGGCGAGCACCTCGCCGTCGTCGGCGAAGGCTTCGGCGGCTGCGCAGATCATCAGCTCGGCAAGGCTGTAGGGTTGTTTGGTGGCGGTCATCTCGGCCTCCTCGATGTTCGATTCAAAAAACCGGGAGTGGCAGTTGGCGGATGGCGTTGAGCCCGCCGACCCGGGCGAGGTATTCGTCCTCGCCGCAGTTCACGTAGCGCTCCATGTAGTCGAGCCAGCCGTCCGGCTCGGCGGCCGAGGCGACGTAGGCCTTGAAGTGCGAGGTATCGAAGCCGTACAGCGGCGCGCAGGACGAGGGGTGCGCCCCGCCCGGCAGGTGCACCACGGCGCTGGTGCAGTTGCGCTCCCAGAACACCTGGCGGGCGCGCATCGGGTCCTGGTGGAACCAGTCGCTGGCCACCAGCTCGTCGCAGCTGACATAGGCCTTGTCGGCGGCGCGCACGAAGAGGTCATCCATGTAGTGGTCCGGCCCGGCGATCTGGCACACGCCACGGGCATCGGCGCGGTCGACGTGGACCAGCGCGGCGTCCAGCTTCAGGGCCGGCATGGCGACCCAGTCGCGGCTGTCGTCGTAGGGCGAGGTCACCAGCTTGAGCTGCGGGTTGAGGCGCAGCACGTCGGTGCCCAGGCCCACGGCGGTGGGGATGAAGGGCACGCCCATGGCGGCGGCCTTGAGGCCGAGCAGGAGCATGCCCTCGTCGATCTCCATCACCTCCACGGCGCCGGCCTGGCGGGCCTTGCGGAAGTAGGGTTCGAGGGGGATGAAGTCCAGCGAGACGAAGGCGTACACCAGCCGGCGCACCTTGCCGGCGGCGCAGAGCATGCCGAGGTCGGCGCCGCCGTAGGCGACCAGGGTGAGGTCCTTGAGGCCGGAGCGGAGGATCTCGCGCACCAGGGCCATGGGCTTTCGGCGCGGGCCCCAGCCACCGATGCCGAGGGTCATGCCGTCGCGCAGCTGGGCGACCGCCTCGGCTGCCGTCATGCGTTTGTCCATGGGGTGCTCCTTAGCGCCGACCGATGCTGAAGTCGTGGCCCCAGTGGCTGACCACGGTGCTCTCGAAGGGGGTGTGGGCTTCCCAGTCCATGACCTTGCCGCCGCAGCCGTATTCCAGGTCGAAGCCGGCGGGGGTCTGCATGTAGAAGCTGGTCATCCCGTCGTTGACGTGGCGGCCGAGGGTGGCGGAGAGCTTCACCTCGTGGGCGAGCATGCGGTCGTGGGCGCGGCCGACGTCGTCCAGGCTGTTGACCTCCACCATCAGGTGCACGCAGCCGGAAGGGATCGGGCATTCGAACAGCGCCAGCGAGTGGTGCCGCGCGTTGTTGCAGTGGAGGAAGTGGATGCGTTTCTCAGGCTCCGCCGGGTCGGGGGTGAAGCGCACCTTCATCAGGTCCGACAGGCCGAAGCCCATCACCCGCTCGTAGAAGTCCAGGCAGCGGTCGAAGCTCGGTGCCGGCAGCACCGCGTGGCCCATGCCCAGCGCGCTGGTGACGAAGCCGGAGACGCCAGCCGGGGAGACGAAGGGCGCGAAATCCTGCAGCGGGCCCCAGAACAGCTCGTGGCGGTTGCCGTCCGGATCGGCGAAGCGCGCCAGCGCCTGCACCTTGCGCGCGGCGGCCTCGGCGGCGCTGCCGCGTTGCACCTGCACATCGGCGGCCTGCAGCTCGGCGATGGCCTGCTCGAACTGCGCCTTGCCGGCCACTTCCCAGCCGCAGGCGCCGTAGCCGTCACGGTCGGCGCGCTCCACCAGGATGCGGTAGGCGCGCTCGTCCATCTTCAGGAACAGCCGCTCGGCCGTGGCCTCCACCATCATGCCCAGCACGTCGGTGGCGTACCGCTGCCAGCGTTGCAGGTCTGTCGAGGCTACGGTGACGTACCCCAGGCCACGGATGTCCATGCGCTTCTCCTCATCGTCGTTATCGCCGCACACGGGGCGCGGGCTCTATGGGACCGATTAAATCGGCTGCACCGGGAGGGGGCATCGTCCGATGGGACTAGCGCGAAAGGCGCATGGCGCGGGGGTTGCGGAGGCGTGCCTCGCAGGATGGGTAGAGCTCCGCGAAACCCATCATGGCGCGCGCAAGAAACGCTCGGAGCATCGGGCTCGGGAATTGCGGAACCCCGTACAACCCGACAAATCCGTGCACGAGGCCAGGCGCGCCCGGGCATGACCGCTGCGTAGGGTGGAGGTCGCTTTCTACCTCCACCAGGCGGAGTCGAGCGCGGCACAGGTGCATGCCTGAGCTCCGCATGGATGGGTTTCGCACAGCTCGCGGCAACGTTCCCTCATCGGCAGACATCGGCTGCGGTGTCGATGAAGGGTTCGAAGGCCGGGGGCTCCGGCAACTCGCCGGCGAAGTGGTGATCGAAGCAGCGGACGCGGGTGCCCGCCGCGAGCAGGCGCATGGCATCCGCACGGTTCGGCTCGTGGGCGACGTTCAGCACCGTCACCCGCGCCCCTGCCTCGGCCCGCACCGCTGCAGGGCGCAGAGGCCGTCCGCATCGCCCTTGAAAGCACGGTGCTCACGCATGCCCGTCCCCCTCAGCGCATCAGCTCGCCGCCGTTGGCATCGAGCTGCGCACCATTGATCGCGCTGGCGTAGTCGGAGGCCAGGAACAGTGCCGCACGGGCGCACTCCTCGTCGCCCGGCATGCGCCCGCCGGGAATCCCCGCGGTGAACTCGGCGCGCACCTGTTCCTCGCTGACGCCCCGCGCGGCGGCCGCCTGGCGTACATGGGCCTGCACCGGCTCACCCCACATCCAGCCACAGGCCAGAGCGTTGACCCGCACGCCGTGCCCGGCCAACTCGTTCGCCAGGTAGCGCACCGCCACCGTCAGCGCGCCCTTGGAGATCGCGTAGGCGCCGCCCCCCGCATAGGGTTGGTGCACGCCGAGGGTGCTGATCATGACGATGGCGCCGGAGCCCTGGACCTTCATCTGCGGCAGTACCGAGCGACTCAGCTTCAGCGAGCCGAAGAGGTTGACCTCCAGCGCCTCCTGCAGCGACTCATCGGCGCAACCTTCCAGGGGCTCGAAGCCGCCGTGGGCGTAGGCGCTGTTGACCAGTGCGTCGATGCGCCCGAAGCGCTCCATGGTGGCGGCGGCGAACGCGCGGCATGCGGCCTCGTCGCTCACGTCGGTGGGTTGCCAGAGCACCTGGCAGCCGGTGCCCAGGGCCTGGATGCGCTGCTCGGCCTTGCGCAGGCTCACCTCGCTGCGCGCGCAGATGGCCACCCCGCGGGCGCCCGCACGGGCCGCCTCCAGCGCCAGCTTGATGCCCATGCCGGGGCCGATGCCGGAAATCATCACCACCTTGTCATTCAGCAACATGTTCCTGTCCTCCTGTTCCTGTAGCCGCCAGGCAGCGGTCAGCCCGCCAGGTAGCGGGCGCGGTACTGGCCGTAGTCGCGCGCCAGGCGCGCTTCGTCGAGGCCGAAGACGGCCGCGTCGTACTGGTGCTCGGCGCGCTTGTCGCGGCCGTTCGCCGCCAGCCAGGCGGCCATGGCCGCGCGCAGCTCGGGCGCCAGGTCCAGCCCGGCGAAGCGGTAGACCCGCTCGACCACGCCCAGCGGGTCGCTCACCGTGTCCTCGAAGTGGACGTCGAGGAAAGCCCCCGCCGGCATCTGCTCGCGCACCCGCATGCCGTGGCGCAGGGCCCGGGCCATGCGGCTGTTCCACTGCTCGCCGACCTCGGCCGGGTCCGCCCGGTCGCTGTAGATCTGCCAGAGGGTGTGGATGAAGCTGGCCAGGGAAGGAATGGTCTTGCCCGGGTCGCGATGGGTGAGGATCACCTGGGCGCGCGGGAAGACCCTGAACAGCAGTTCGAGGGTGTGCAGGTGCTGCGGGCTCTTCAGCAGCCAGCGACGCCCCGGCGCGATGCCCCGGCGCGCCTGCTGCCATTGCAGGAACTGCAGCATCTTCTTCAGGTAGGCATACACCTGGGTCTGGTCCTGGCGGTCGAGCCAGGCGGTGTAGCCCGGCACGTTGACGTAGGAGTCCATGGCGCAGAGGAAGGCGTGCTCCATCAGCATGAACTCCTCGTCCGGCTGCTCGGCATCCAGCGGGTGGATGCCGAGGATCTGCGGCACGAACTCGATCATGGCGGCGACCTCCGCCCGCGCCCGACCGATCCGCTCGCCTGGGTGCGCCAGGCTCTCTTCGGGCAAGGGGGCCGGGTAGCGGGTTTCCCACCACTGCGCCTTGCTGAACTGCGGGTCCACCGCCAACAGGCGCTGCAGCAGCGTGGTGCCGGTGCGCGGCAGGCCGACGATGACCAGTGGATCGTCGACGCGCTGCCGGAGTATCTCCGGGTAGCGCTTGCAGTGGTCTTCGATCACCAGCCGGTTGGCCAGCTGCGCCACCAGTTTCTCCCGCAGCAGGGCACGTCCCTGGTCGGAGAGACGGGCTTCCTCGTGCAGGGCGCGCCCCAGCACCCGCAGGGCTTCGCGGAAATCACCGGGGCCGAAGTCGTCGAGGCCGCCGGTGCGGGAGCGGGCCTCGGCCAGCAGGCTGTCGAGGGCGAAGGCGTCGGCCGCCATCATCGGAATGCTCATTGCAGCTCCTTCAGGTGATCGAGCTTGACCAGGCGGGTGGTGGGATGGACCGGCCGCTCGGCGCCTACCCAGCGCAGGCAGTAGGTGCCGGCGGCGTGGCCCGCGGTCTGAAGCCAGTTCGGCAGGCCCGGGTCGCGGTGACTCAGCACCATGCGCACCGCACCGTGCCCGTCGGGTTGCGCCGAGTGCTTGTTGAGGCAGATCCGGTGGTGCCGGTAGTCGAGGGACTCCATCCAGTAGTTGTTGATCTGCAGGTTCCAGAAGTCGCAGGCGGGTATCGGGTCGACGTCGATCAGCAGCGCCTCGTCGTCGGCCAGGGACCAATAGCCGTGGTAGTAGAAGATGTTCGGATCGCCGCCCACCGACTGGCACAACGCCTGGTCCGCCGGCGGCAACTGGTTGGGTCGCGCCTGGTAGTCCCGGGCCCAGTCGGCGAACAGGCGGGCGGTGTTCTCGACGAAGCCGGCGACCCGCTCCAGGCTCTGGTGCAGACGCTGGGCGCTGAGGGGTTCGGGCTGCTGGCGGCGATCCAGGCGTTCGATGCGCAACTGCGCGGGCTGCTCAGCGGCGCGGTCGAGGAAGGTCTGGCGCACGATCAGCGCGTTGCTCTCGGGTTGCAGAGGCAACCAGTTGCCGCTGGCCGGAGGCGTCTGGCTGAGGATGATCTCGAAGCTGCCATCGTCCTCCAGCTGCAACTGGCCAGCATCGATGAAGCCGGTCTGGATCATCTTGCCGTCGCTTTCGTAGCCGCCCTTCTGGGTGCCGAAACTCAGGTAGGCCACGCTGCCGCGACGGCCACTGACGCGGTATGCCCACCGGCCGTTCAAGCGCGCGTACTGGTAGAGGTTGTCTGGATTGTCGGCGCCGATCTTGGCCGTCTCGTGGGACGGCGAGAAGAAGCCGGGGAAGTCCGGGTCGGCGAACTCCAGGTGCATTTCCAGGGCGATGCGCAGCAGGCGGGTGAGGTATCGGAAGCCCTCGGCGCGGGTCTGGCCGTCACGGGGGGCCTCGGCCCGCAGTATCTGTTCGCCACTGCGCTTGAGCTGGTCGCAGAAATCGCACCAGACCTGCCCACTCAGCACCTGCTGTTCGATTCCATCTGTCGTCACGTCGGTTTCCTCTAGTCCGGCGGGCACCCCGCCCCTGGGGCAACCTTAGGAAGCCCGGCGCTGCGAATTCTTCGTCCGGGCGGACTAAGACCGACGGCCAAGGCCCTGCCCACGGCGCTCCGACCGCGCGGCAGAGGTGGGGTGCGCCGTGCGCACCGGGGCCCTCGGTGCCGTGATCTCGGTGCTCGCCGAGCCGGCCGCCAGCCCGGATGCAATCGGGGAAGCGCGGTGCAGGGCATCCCCTCGGGCTTGCATGCCGCAACGCCACCTCGTCCACCCGGACGAGGAAACGGGCAGGGAGAGGGTCGAGCATCGGCCGGATCGGCGCCGCATGGTGCGGCGCCACGCATGCTCCTGGAACGTCCCGATGCCTGAAGAAAAGAACCTGGTGCGGTCGCTGACCGTGGACATCGCCGCCCCCGCCGAGCAGGTCTGGTCGGTGCTGGTGGACCTGCCGCGCTACCCCGAGTGGAACCCCTTCACCGTGAAGGTGGAGTCCAGCCTGCGCCTGGGCGAAGCGGTGAACCTGTACCTGCCCGACCCGGTCCGGCCCGGTGAACTGATGCATGTGGTGGAGTGGCTTGCCGACTTCGCACCGCCCCGGCTGCTGGCCTGGGAGATGCACGCCAGTGTCGACAACCCCGACGCCGCCCGGCGCGAGCAACGGATCGAGGCCACCGGCCCGGCCCGTTGCCGCTACCACACCACCGACCTGTTCCTGGGGCCCACCGCCGACCGGGTGATGCAATTGCACGGTCCCTGGGTCAAGCAGGGCTTCGATGCGGTCGCCCTGGCCCTCAAGGCGAGGGCTGAAGCGCTCTTCGCCGCCGGCCGCTGAAACCTTGTCCGGTCGGACGAAGAACCGGGAGCAACGCATTCCCTAGCGTGGAAGAAGCCGGCCCGCTCCCTGCGGCGCCGGCTCCATCCAACGGAGGCAAGCGATGCTCACTCACCTAGAACGGCTGGAAGCGGAAAGCGTCCAGATCATCCGCGAAGTGGTCGCCGAGTGTGAAAACCCGGTGATGCTCTACTCCATCGGCAAGGACAGCGCGGTCATGCTGCACCTGGCGCTGAAGGCCTTCGCCCCGGGCAAGCCGCCCTTCCCGCTGCTCCACGTGGACACCACCTGGAAGTTCCGCGAGATGATCGACTTCCGCGACCGGACCGCCCAGCGCCTGGGCCTGGAGCTGCTGGTGCACATCAACCCGGAAGGCATCGAGCGCGGCATCAACCCCTTCACCCACGGCTCGGCCCTGCACACCGACATCTGGAAGACCCAGGGCCTCAAACAGGCCCTGGACCACCATGGCTTCGACGCGGCCTTCGGCGGTGCGCGGCGTGACGAAGAGAAGTCCCGCGCCAAGGAGCGCGTGTTCTCGATCCGCTCGGAGCAGCATCGCTGGGACCCCAGGCAGCAGCGCCCGGAGCTCTGGCGCCTGTACAACACGCGCAAGCGCAAGGGCGAGAGCCTGCGGGTGTTCCCGCTGTCGAACTGGACCGAACTGGATATCTGGCAATACATCTACCTCGAACACATCCCCATCGTTCCCCTCTACTTCGCCAAGGAGCGCCCGGTGGTGCGCCGCGAGGGCACGCTGATCATGGTCGACGACGAACGCCTGCCGCTGCTTGGCGGCGAAACCCCGGAACTGCGCAAGGTCCGCTTCCGCACCCTCGGTTGCTACCCGCTGACCGGCGCGATCGACAGCGAGGCCGACTGCCTGTCGTCGATCCTCCAGGAAATGCTGGTAAGCCGTACATCCGAGCGCCAGGGCCGACTGATCGACAGCGACTCGGCCGGTTCCATGGAGAAGAAGAAGCAGGAGGGTTATTTCTGATGAACGCCATTCCCAATCTGGACCAGTACCTCGACCAACAACAGCGCAAGGACCTGCTGCGCTTCATCACCTGCGGCAGCGTCGACGACGGCAAGAGCACCCTGATCGGACGCTTGCTGTACGAATCGAAAGTGCTCTTCGACGACCAGCTCGGCCAGCTGGAAGCCGACTCGAAGAAGCTCGGCACCCAGGGCGGCGAGCTGGACTTCGCCCTTCTGGTGGACGGCCTGGCCGCCGAGCGCGAACAGGGCATCACCATCGACGTCGCCTACCGGTTCTTCACCACCGACACGCGCAAGTTCATCGTCGCCGACACCCCCGGCCACGAGCAGTACACCCGCAACATGGTCACCGGCGCGTCCACCGCCGACCTGGCGGTGATTCTCATCGACGCCCGCCAGGGCCTGTTGCCGCAGACACGCAGGCACAGCTACCTGGTGTCCCTCCTGGGCATCCGCCAGGTGCTGGTGGCGGTGAACAAGATGGACCTGATGGACTACTCCGAGGAGGTCTTCGAGCGTATCGAGGCCGACTACCGCAGCTTCGCCGCGAAGCTCGGCCTCATCGACATCCAGTGCATCCCGCTGTCCGCACTCAAGGGCGACAACCTGTTGCAGCGCAGCGAAGCCATGCCCTGGTACCAGGGCCCGAGCCTGCTCCAGCACCTGGAGACCGTGCCGCTGGAAACCACCCGGCCCGATAGCGCGAGCTTCCGCCTGCCGGTGCAATGGGTGAACCGGCCGAACCTGGACTTCCGTGGCTACTCGGGCAACGTGGCGGCGGGCAGCATCCGTGTCGGCGAGCGCATCCGCGTGCTGCCGTCGGGCCGGCAGAGCCGCGTCACCGGCATCCTCGGCATGGCCGGCGAGCAAGGGGAAGCCAGCTACGGGCAGGCCGTGACCCTGACCCTGGAAGACGAGATCGACATCAGCCGGGGCGACCTGATCGCCCTGGCCGACGCACCACCCGCAGTCGCCGACCAGTTCGAGGCCACCCTGGTGTGGATGGGCGAGGAACCGCTGCTGCCCGGTCGCCCCTACCTGATGAAGATCGGCTGCCGGACCCTCGGCATGAGTTGCGCGGCCCTCAAGCACAAGGTCAACGTCAGCAGCCTCGAGCATCTGGCGGCCAAGACCCTGGAGCTGAACGAGATCGGCGTGTGCACCATCGGCCTGGACCAGCCGATCGCCTTCGATGCCTATGCCGACAATCGCGACACCGGGGGCTTCATCGTCATCGACCGGCTGAGCAACCAGACTGTCGCCGCCGGCCTGCTGCACTTCGCCCTGCGCCGCGCGCAGAACGTGCACTGGCAGGCCATCGACGTCAACCGCCGGGCCCACGCCGCGCTCAAGGGGCAGACGCCGCGCATCCTCTGGTTCACCGGCCTGTCCGGAGCCGGCAAGTCGACCATCGCCAACCTGGTGGAGCGCAAGCTGCACGCCCTGGGCCGGCACACCTACCTGCTCGACGGCGACAACCTGCGCCATGGTCTGAACCGTGACCTGGGCTTCAGCGAAGCCGACCGCGTGGAGAACATCCGCCGGGTGGCCGAAGTGGCCCACCTGATGCTGGATGCCGGGCTGATCACCCTGGTGGCCTTCATCTCGCCATTCCGCGCCGAACGCGAGATGGCGCGCGGGCTGGCAGGCGCAGGGGCGTTCCTGGAAATCCACATCGACACGCCCCTGGAGCTGGCCGAGCGCCGCGATCCCAAGGGGCTGTACCAGAAAGCCCGGCGCGGCGAACTGAAGAACTTCACCGGCATCGACTCGCCCTATGAACCACCGCTGGCGCCGGAGCTGCATATCGATACCCGCCGCGAATCGGCCGAGGAGGCGGCCGAGCGCATAGTCGATTACCTGCTGGCGCTCTGAGCCCCACAGGGTGCGCCGCTCGCACCGGAACCGCCATGCGCATCCCCGGTGTGCACGGCGCGCCCTGGGCCCATTCGCCGGCCATCCGGGCCTACTAGGCCGAACGGACGATTTATCCACGGCCCCGCCCGCCAATACTCGCCCTGTCCAGCTCCACGACCAGAACAAGAGAGGCGCGGATGCACGATCTCGAACAGCACCATGAATGGGCGGGAATGAGCACCCGCGAATTCAGCGAGCTGCTGTCGCTGACCTACCGTGGCCCGCTCGAACCCACGCCCTGGGCGAGCCTGCTGGAGGCGCTGCGCCTGCGCTTCGACGCCGCCTACCTCACCCTGGTCCTGCGCAATCCCGCCCACCAGCGTCCGGGGCTGATCGTCAACGCCTCGATCCACGGGCCGCACCTGCCGGGAGAACCCTCCTACAGCGAGCACTACTACTCGATCTGCCCCTTCCTCGACTGGCCGACCCACCGGGTGGCCAGCGCGGACGAGGTCCTGGGCAGCCAGGCCTGGAAGGCCCACGCCTTCTACCGCAACTACCTGCGGCCCCTCGACCTGCGCTACGTGCTGGTGGCCAACATGCGCACCGCCGCCGGCATGCACTGCGCGCTGTTCGCCTGCCGCAATCACGCCGCGCGGGACTTCGACACCGCCGAGCGAGCACTGGTCGCACTGCTGCTGCCCCACCTGCGACAGGCGGTGGACCTGCACTCCAGGGTCGACCAGCTGGACTCGGAGCGTCTTCTCTATGCCGCCACCATTGACCGCTTGCTGGTGGGCACGGCCATTCTCGACGAGGCGGGTAAGGTCATGCGCAGCAACCAGGCCGCGCAGCGCCTGTTCGCCGCCCGCGATGGCATCGAATGCCGGCAGGGCAAGCTCCATGCCTTCGCCGGCCAGGACAATCGCAACCTGCAGCGTGCCATCCTCGCCGTGCTGCAATACCACCAGCACGGCAAGTACGACTGCGTCGAGGTGCTGCCCCTGGTGCGCCCCACCGGAGAGGTGCCGCTCAACGTGCTGCTACGCCCCATCGCCCTGAACTACGAAGGCAGGGGCAGCGAACAGCGGCCGGCACTGGTCGTGTTCATCCGCGACCCGAGCGACTCGCCGCAGGCCTCGCGGCGCCTCTTGCGCAGTCTGTTCCAGCTGACCCGCACGGAAACCGAAGTGGCGATGCTGATGATGGACGGCCTGACCCTCGACGAAAGCGCCGAGCGTCTCGGCGTCTCGCGCAATACCGTGCGCGCGCATCTACGCGGGGTGTTCGCCAAGACCGGGGCGACCCGCCAGGCGCAACTGGTGAAGACCCTGCTCAACAGCCTGGCGTCAATGGCCTGAAGCCTATGGGCGCGAGTCCATCGACGACTGGAATGGCTCTCTCAGCCGGCGCCCTCCTCCGCCCCCGTGCGCACGGCGCCGCCTTCGCGTGCCGCAGGGGCGCCCGGACGCGATCCGCGAGCCTTCGGCAGTACTGAGGCGGGGCGGAGGACTCAGGAGGCCAGATGGCGCAAGGCATCCTTGGTCACCTTGCCGGCCGCATTGAGCGGCATCGCCTCCAGCACCCGAACGCGACGCGGGACCTTGTAGTTGGCCATGTGCTCGCGGCACCAGGCGAGGAAGGCGTCGGTGTCGAGGCGCTGCCCGCCGGCGGGCAGGAGGAAGGCCATGGCCACCTCGCCCAGGCGCTCGTCGGGGACACCTATCACCGCAGCCTGGGCCACGCCCGGGTAGGTGAGGATCACCTGCTCGATCTCCGCCGGGTACACGTTGAAGCCACCGGTGATGAACATGTCCTTGATGCGGTCGGTGATGCGCAGGTAGCCCTGCTCGTCGAGCACGCCGACGTCGCCGGTGTGCAGCCAGCCCTCGGCGTCGATGGCCTCGCCCGTGGCCTCGGGGTTGTTGAAGTAGCCCTTCATCAGGTTGTAGCCGCGCACCAGCACCTCGCCCGGCTGGCCCGGCGGCACCGGGTGGCCGGCGGCGTCGACGCAGCGCACCTCGACGCCGGGAAAGGCGCGGCCGGAGGTGGTGGCGATCACTTCCGGCGCATCGCCGGGGCGGCAGATGGTGACGAAGCCGCAGGCCTCGGTGAGGCCGTAGGCGGTGACGATGGTTTCGAAGCCCAGCTCGCTGGCCATGCGCCGGACCATCTCCACCGGCACCGAGGCGGCGCCGGTGACGGCCACGCGCAGGCTGGAGAGATCAAAGCGCTCGCGGCCGGGGAAGCCGAGGATGCTCTGGTAC
>NZ_QKRU01000051.1:0-51681 GCF_003234055.1 Pseudomonas sp. 57B-090624 | reverse complement strand
AGCCGTGTAGTAGAAAGTCTCGGCCAGGGTGTCCTGGCCATCGCCCAGGTTGAAGACATAGGTATCAGCACCGTCATAGCCGTTGAGGGTGTCATTGCCCTTGCCGCCGATGATGATGTCGTTACCGAAGCCGCCGAAGATGGAGTCGTTGCCACTCAGCCCCAATATATAGTTGTTGTTAGCCGTACCTATCAGCGCGTCGTTGGAGTCGCTGCCCAGTTGAATATGCTGAGAGCTAAGCTCGGCTATCTGGTCGCGAAACTCATTAATCTCCACTGCGGATAACTGATCTACTATTGCAGGAATGAAAGAGAGCTTTAAAGAGTCGGCTGATTTTTTGTCTTTCCAAGCTTGGGAGAATTCTAATGCGTCGCTAATAGCCTTGAGTGGATTTTCACTCGCTATAGTTGCGAATAGCGTGTGCATCTGATTGTAATCAGGCTCCATCCCGGCATTCGTGATATTTAGATTAATTGCATCTACATATGTTTTTAGGCGAGTCTGCAGTAATAGCCCATCGTAGATGGACTGCTTGAGGCTTTCGTAAGCCTGATTCAATAAGCTGGCTTGTCCAGCATTCAGTGATAGTTGTTTTTCGTTGATTACTACGTTGCCTTGGGCAGTGTTGTAAGTGCTATTGCTGCTGCCAGCACCAATGCTAATTGACAACGTCAGACTGTTTGCCCCAGCTTTCACCTTGCCGAACTCTAGGATGTTCTGCGCATTGAACACTTCCAGCGCTTTCACACGCTCAAGAAGCTTCCGGGTGTTCTGCTGCGCTTCGGTCGGTTGAGTGCCGCTGGCTTCCCAGGAGTACTGGAAGCGTACATCGGTGGTGCCGTCATCCAGCGCATCGATGCGCTTATCGAAGGTCTGGTAGTCGGCGCTCTTGGCCCATTCGGCGATCAGCTGATCCAGCAGGCCCATCTGTTCTTCGCGGGTCTGCGCCTGGGAGTAAGTGGTCAGCAGGGTCTTGAGCTCGGCGTTGAGCATCGAGGCTTCGCGCAGGTCACGCACCGCGCCGGAGCCTTTCATGTCCGGCAGGGCCTTGGCCGTGTCGTCAAGGGCGATGTGGTCGGTGAATTCGCGATAGAAGGGGTTGCTGGCCAGGTCCAGATTGGCGGCCAGGCTTTGGTTGGCGTTGACGGTGCCTTCGCTGCCATCGCCACGGACGAAGCTGCCGACGGCGCTGATCAGGTTGCCGTTGGAGTTGTAGCTGCTCACCGTCGAATCCAGGTTGATGGCGACGATATTGTGCTCGGCCAAGGTCTTGAGTTCGCCCGCCTGGGCGATGCCGTCCTGGTTGGCGTCCTGCCAGATCTTCACATTGGCGAACTGGGTGTCCCGGGCATCGAAGACGCCATCGCCGTTGCTGTCGAAATCCTTTAGCGCATCGAAGCCATTGCTGGCCTTCTGGCCGTTGGCCTTGACGGTGTCGACGCCGAACAGCTCGCCGCCATTGTCGATCTGGCCGTTGCCATTACGGTCCAGCACGAGGAAGCCGTCGTCGCCCTTGACCCAGCCGGTACCGGTCTTCAGGCCATCGCCATCGAAGTCGAAGGTGATGCCGGTATTGGCGCCGACGGTTTCAATGCCGTCGCCGTCCAGATCGAGACTGAGGGGGTCATAGCGGCGTTCGACGAAGGCGTTTGCTTCGTTGAAGCGCTGGTTGGTTTCTGCTTTGACTTGGGCCTGATTTCTTTTCCGCACCCATACGATGTAGGAGTCGGTAGTTTCACCATTGACGAATGCGTCCGTATATTCATCACGGCTTCCCAAAAGCTGACCAACACCAGAGTTTTCAACCGCAGCGTAAGCGGTGTCAGCGATCTCAGGCAGTGTCATGCCAAATATCTGGAGTTCGCCATCGAGTGACCAT
This sequence comes from Pseudomonas sp. 57B-090624, assembly GCF_003234055.1. Lineage (NCBI taxonomy): Bacteria > Pseudomonadati > Pseudomonadota > Gammaproteobacteria > Pseudomonadales > Pseudomonadaceae > Pseudomonas > Pseudomonas sp. 57B-090624. The sequence continues at coordinate 49,802 of NZ_QKRU01000051.1, read as the reverse complement.
CCATCTTGTGGCGTCCACTCCAGTTTCACACCAACGCTTACAAACATGACTCTTTTACCAAGAGACAGCGGGGTCCCAGAGATAGTGGCTCTCTCTATGCTGGTCTTCCCGTCAGCCCCTATTTTGGAGACGATAGTTGTCTCGCCTGGTCCTCGTTCTGTATGAAGCGTTACAGTTCCGTCCGTCTCTACCTTTATGGTGGAATTTCCAGAGACATAGGTAACTGATGAACCGTCGAAGCTCGGTTCGAAGATGTTTCCGTGTTTGTCTTTGAATACAACGGATCCATCCAGTCCTATTTCAGCCTCATACCCGCCCGTATCATAAACACGCAGGCCATCTGTGCTGATAACTACGTGGTCGCGGGGTTGTTCTTCATTAGACATCGTACGTTCCTTGTCTTTATTGAGTATTGAATTTTGAAGTGGAAGAGTGGTGTTACCGCTCCCCCAAACTCTCATCCTGATATTCCTTCAACGGACTCAGGAAATAATCGATCACCTTTCGCTTGTCCGTCTTCACCTCCGCCCGCACGGCCATGCCGGGGGAGAGTTCGATGCGGTTGTCGCCGACCTGGATGCTGTTTTCCTTGAGCAGGATGCGGGTGCTGTAGACCAGGCCGCGCTTTTCGTCGTCGATGGCGTCGTTGGAGATACTTTGCACGGTGCCGTGCACCACGCCGTATTTGGTGAAGGTGAAGGTTTCGACCTTGATCTCCACTTCCTGGCCGGGGTGGACGAAGCCGATGTCCTTGTTCTCCAGCATCGCTTCCACTTCCACCGGCTGGTCGCTGGGCACGATGACCATCAGTGGCTGGGCTTCGGTGACCACGCCGCCGTTGGTGTGGATGGCCAGTTGCTGCACGGTGCCGTCCACCGGGGCGGTGAGGCGCATCAGGCGGTCGCGCTGTTCGGCCTTCTTCAGCTCCTGGGCGAGGGAGGCGGCGCGTTGCTCGGATTCGTGCTGCAGGTCGAGCATGGCGCGGCGGGTCTGGGCCAGCACGGTGTTGCGCTGGCGTTCGGCGGCGCTGCGGGCAGCGGTGAGTTCGATGACACGGGCCTGCTGGATGGCCAGTTCGCGCTCCTGGTCGAGGCGCGCCTGTTCCTTCTCCAGGTAGGCGTGCTTGGCCACATAGGCCTTGTCCAGCAGGCGCTTGTAGTCGGCGGAGAGCTGGCGGGTGATGGGCAGGGATTCCTCCAGCTTGGCCACCCAGGCCTTGGCCGCCTGGATCTCGGCGACGCGCTGGTCGATCTCGGCGTCGGCCTGGTCGAGGGTGCTGCGCAGTTCCAGGTACTGGCCCTGCAGCCAGCGCTGGGCGGCCAGTTGCTGCTCGGGGCTGGCCTCGGGGATCAGCGCGGCGAGGGAGGTGGGTTCGCCGCCGTCCTGGATGGCATCGAGCAGGGCGCGGGCGCGGGCGCTGTCCACCTGGGCGGCGAGCAGGTCGCTCTTCAGGCGGTCGACGTCGGCGCCGGTGATCTGTGCGTCGAGGTCCACCAGCAGGTCGCCGGCCTTGACCTTCTGCCCGTCGTAGACGTGGATCGCCTTGACCACCGCCACCTCGCTGGGCTGGATGATCTTGGTCTTGCCGCTGGGCACGATCTTGCCGGTGGCGGTGGCCACCACGTCGATCTCGCCGACGCAGGCCCAGACCAGCGCGAGCGCGGCGAAGGCGATGATCGCCCACTGGATGTAGCGCGGTGCCGGGTGTGGCGGCTGCTCCTGCAGGGCCAGGGCGGCGGGGAGGAATTGCACCTCGTGGCTCAGGCGCTGCGGGGCGTCCATGGCCTTGCGGTGGCGCCAGGCGTGACGCCAGGCGGTGCGGTAGCGGTTGATCAGTTCGCGTTTGGCGCCCATGGCTTACCCCTGCTGCAGTCGGTGCAGGCGCGAGTAATGCCCGGCCTGGTGGGTGAGCAGTTCGGCGTGGGTGCCCTGCTCGACGATCTGCCCGCGGTCCATCACCACGATGCGGTTGGCATCGCGAACGGCAGAGAGGCGATGGGCGATGATGATCACCGTGCGGCCCCGGCAGATGTCCTTCATGTTCTGCTGGATGATGCGTTCGGACTCATAGTCCAGTGCACTGGTGGCCTCGTCGAAGATGAGGATGCGCGGGTTGCCGATCAGCGCCCGGGCGATGGCCACGCGCTGGCGTTGGCCGCCGGAGAGCGAGGCACCGTGCTCGCCCACCACCGTGTCATAGCCCTCGGGCAGCAGCTCGAGGATGAACTCGTGGGCACCGGCCAGCTTGGCCGCCTGCATCACCACCTCGATGGGCGCGCCGGGGTCGGTGAGGGCGATGTTCTCGCGGATGCTGCGGACGAACAGCATGTTGTCCTGCAGCACCACGCCTATCTGCCGGCGCAGCGAGGACACGTCCGCCAGCGCCAGGTCCATGCCGTCCACCAGCACCCGCCCGCGCTCGGGCGTGTAGAGGCGTTGCAGCAGGCGGGTGAGGGTACTCTTGCCGGAGCCGGAGCGGCCGACCACGCCTATCACCTCGCCGGCCTGGATGCTCAGGCTCACCCCGCGCAGCACCTCGGAACCATCCGGGCGATAGCGGAAGTGCACCTGGTCGAACTCGACGTTGCCACGGATCGGCGGCAACGCACTGCGCGCCGCCTGGGACAGTTCGGTACGGGTGTTGAGGATGTCCCCCAGGCGCTGCACCGAGACGCCGGTCTGCTGGAAGTTGGTCCACAGCTGGGCCAGGCGCATGATCGGCTGCGACACCCGCCCGGCGAGCATGTTGAAGGCGATTAGCTGGCCGACGCTGAGGTCGCCGTCGATCACCAGCCGCGCACCCAGCCACAGGGTCGCCACGGTAACCAGCTTGCCCACCAGCCCCACGCCCTCGTTGGCGATGGTCGACAGGGTCTGGGTCTTGAAGCTCGCCGCCACGTAGCCGGCCAGCTGGTTGTCCCACTTGCGGTTGATCTGCGGTTCCACCGCCATCGCCTTGAGCGTGTCGATGCCATTGACCGTCTCCACCAGGAAGGCCTGGTTCTCCGCACCGCGGGCGAAGCTCTCGTTGATCCGTGCGCGCAGCACCGGGGTGATGATCAGGGAAATGAGGAAGTACAGCGGCAGCGACAGCAGCACCACCAGCGTCAGCCAGCCGCTGTAGAAGAACATCACGGCGATGAACACCACCGAGAACAGCACGTCCAGCACCAGGGTGATGGCGTTGCCGGTGAGGAAGCTGCGGATGTTCTCCAGCTCACGCACCCGCGCCACCGAGTCGCCCACCCGGCGCGCCTGGAAGTAGGCCAGCGGCAGGGTCACCAGGTGGCGGAACAGCCGTGAACCCAGCTCCACGTCTATGCGGCTGGCGGTGTGGACGAACACGTAGCTGCGCAGGCCCGACAGCGCCGTCTCGAACAGCATGATGCCGAGCAGGCCGATGGCGATCACATCCAGGGTCGACAGGCCGCGGTGCACCAGCACCTTGTCCATCACCACCTGGAAGAACAGCGGAGTCAGCAGCGCGAAGATCTGCAGCACGAAGGACACCAGCAGCACTTCGCCCAGCAGCTTGCGGTACTTGACGATGGCGGGGATGAACCAGGTGAAGTCGAACTTCGCCAGTTCGCCGGCCAGGGAGGCCTCGGAGCGGATCAGGATCAGCTCGCCGCCCCAGCGCTCGGCCAGGGCCTCGAACTCCAGCACCTCGGGGCGTTGGGCGCGCGGGTCGTGGATCAGCGCCTTGCCGTCGTCCAGCCGCGCGATGATGAAGAAGCCACCCTCGCGGTCACAGGCGATCGCCGGCAGCGGCGTGCGCTCCAGGCGGGCGATGGTGCTGCGGGCGGGGCGTGCCTTGAGGCCGAGCTTCTTGGCGGCGAGCAGCAGCTCGGCCTTGCCGAATGGGTGGCCGTCTTCGGCGAATTCGTGGGCGAGTTGTTCGGGGGAAGCGGCGACGTTATGGAAACGCGCAAGCATGACCAGGCATGCGAGGCCCGCGTCGAGCCCTTGCCCTGGCTCGTTAGGGGTGCTGTCCTGCATCAGGAGTCCGTCCTTGGTGGTGGCATAGCGCCATGCAATGCGCGCGTCATTCTGCCAATGCTCGGCCAAGCCGCAAAGCAGGCAGTTGATGAGCGGTTCTCATTCTGCGTGGCGAAAGTCCGGGAGGCCCGGGTTTGACCGCTCCGATGGCGGCGTCCTGCCATCTTTCCCGGGCGAAACGGGCACAACTAGCTACATTTTCCTCAGGCAGCGCTCGGCGCTGTGCACCACAGCCCAGCGGTCACCAGGGAATCGGCGACGCGTTGGGCGCCCGTCTACGGGTCTTGCGCATCCATTCCAGGGACAGCCGATGAACGCTACCGCCAGCATCGACGAAAGAAGTTTCCGCCGCATCCTCTCCCGCAATGTGGCCCTGCCGATCGGCATTGGCGTGCTCGGCGCCGCGCTGTTCATCGCCCTGATCGGTTACCTGCTGTACGTGCTGAGCTGGGTCGAGCACACCGACATGGTCATGGCCAAGGCCAATGAAGGCTTCCGCTACACGCTGGATCGTGAATCGAGCCTGCGCGGCTACCTGATCGCCGGGGAAGACGAGTTCCTCGACCCCTTCGAAGAGGCCACGCCGCGCCTGGAGTCGCGGATGGAGGAACTGGCCGAGCTGGTCGGGGACAATGCCGTCCAGCTGGAGAAGGTGCGTCGCATCCAGGCCATGCAGGAGCGCTGGGGCACCTTCGCCCAGGAGATGATCGAGCGCCGCCGCGCCAACCAGGACATCACCACAGCCATCCGCGAGAAGCGTGGCAAGCAGTTGGTGGACGGCATCCGCCGGACCTTCGCTGATTTCATCGCTGCCGAGCAGCAGCTGCGGCACGATCGCAACGAGCGTGCCACCAACACCGCCATCTTCACCGTCGTCGCCTACCTGCTGTTCAGCCTCGGTTTCAGCGGGTTGCTGGCGTTCGTCGGGCGGCGTGAGCTGCTGGGCCTTTCCCGCGCCTACGGCGCCACGCTGGAGCGCCAGCTCGCCGACAACCGGAAGCTGCAGCAGCAGGCCTGGCTGCGTGAAGGGCAGTCGCGCCTGGCCGAGTCCATCATCGGCCAGCAGACCTCCACCAGCATCGGGCGGGCGGTGCTGGATTTCCTCGCCCAATACATGGGCATGGTGGTGGGTGCGCTCTACGTGCGGCAGGAGAACGGTGAGCTGCGCCGCGTGGCGGACTACGGCTTCTCCCCCGAGGAGCGGGCCCGCGAGCAGGCCTTCGCCGATGGCGCCGGTATGGTCGGCCAGGTGGCGGTGGAGCGTCGCTCCCGCGTACTGGAGGGTCTCGCCCCTGGCTACCTCAAGGTCAATTCCGGGTTGGGCAGCGACGATCCGCTCTCGGTGATGCTCGCGCCCACGGCCACCGAAGGCAGCGTCAACGGCATCGTCGAGCTGGGCTTCCTGCGGCCGCTGGATGAGCGTGACCAGGCTTTCCTCGATGCCATCGGCGGCAGCCTCGGGGCCTCCATCGAGGCTGCGCGTTATCGCCAGCGCCTGCACGACGTGCTTACCGAGACCCAGCAGCTCAATGAGGAGCTGCAGGTGCAGCAGGAAGAGCTGCGCACCGCCAACGAGGAGTTGGAGGACCAGGCGCGGCTGATCCGCGAATCCCAGGCCAGCCTGGAGACCCAGCAGGCCGAGCTGGAACAGACCAACGAGCAGCTGAACGAGAAGACCCTGCGCCTGGTGGAGCAGCGCGACACGCTGGACGAGCGCAACCATGCCCTCGACCGGGCGCGCAAGGAGCTTGAGCAGCGGGCCGAGGAACTGGAGCGGGCCAGCCGCTACAAGTCCGAGTTCCTCGCCAACATGTCCCATGAGCTGCGCACGCCGCTGAACAGTTCGCTGATCCTCTCCAAGCTGCTGGCGGAGAACCGCAAGGGCAACCTCGACGGGCAGCAGGTGAAATACGCCGAGCTGATCTACTCCTCCGGCACCGACCTGCTGAAGCTGATCAACGACATCCTCGACATCGCCAAGGTCGAGGCCGGGCGCCTGGAGATACGCCCGGAACAGACCGAGCTGGCGCGCATGGTGGAGAACCTGGAGAACCTCTTCCGGCCACAGGCGACGGAGAAGCAGCTGGCGTTCGAGGTGCAGGTGGACGCCGCCGCGCCCCGGCAGTTCTTCAGCGACAGCCAGCGGGTGGAGCAGATCCTCAAGAACCTGCTTTCCAACGCCTTCAAGTTCACCCATGAGGGCAGCGTGCGCCTGCGCGTGCGCCCGGCGGAGGGCGGCATCGCCTTCGATGTCGCCGACACCGGCATCGGCATCAGCCAGGAACAGCAGAACTTCATCTTCGAGGCCTTCCGCCAGGCCGACGGCACCACCAACCGGCGCTTCGGCGGCACCGGCCTGGGGCTGTCGATCTCGCGCAACCTGGCGCAGATGCTCGGTGGCAGCATCGAGCTGCGCAGCGAGCCGGGGCAGGGCAGCCTGTTCACCCTCTGGTTGCCGGAGAGCTACCAGGCCGAGGAGGCGACCCCGGAGCCCGCCGAGCCGGCCCCCTTGCCCGAGCCGACGCCGGCCCCGGACGAGGAGAAGCCGGAGGTGCCGGCCTTCCCCGACGACCGCGGCCTGGCCGACCAGGACGGGCGTTGCGTGCTGGTGATCGAGGACGAGCCCAAGTTCGCGCAGATCCTCTACGACCTGGCCCACGAGCTCGGCTACCGCTGCCTGGTGGCGCAGAGCGCCGGCGAGGGGCTGCGCCTGGCGGGCGCGCACGGGCCGGATGCCATCCTTCTCGACATGCGCCTGCCGGACGACTCCGGCCTCTCGGTGCTGCAACGGCTCAAGGACGATCCGCACACCCGCCACATTCCCGTGCACGTCGTCTCCACCGACGATCGCACCGAGCCCGCGCTGCACCTGGGCGCCATCGGCTATGCGCAGAAGCCCACCACCCGTGAGCTGCTGGTGGACGTCTTCTCGCGCCTGGAGGCCAAGCTCACGCAGAAGGTCAAGCGTGTGCTGGTGGTCGAGGGCGACGCTTCGCAGCGCGACGGCATCGCCCGCCTGGTGGGCGACGAGGACATCCAGGTGGTCGCCGCCGAACGGGGCGAGGAGGCCCTGGCGCGGCTGCGCGAAACCCAGTTCGACTGCATGATCATCGACCTCAAGCTGCCCGACATGCACGGCAACGAGCTGCTCAAGCGCATGGCCGCCGAAGACCTCGGCACCTTCCCGCCGGTGATCGTCTACAGCTCGCGCAACCTCACCCGTGACGAGGAGGAGGACCTGCTCAAGCATTCGCGCTCGATCATCATCAAGGGCGCGCGCTCGCCCGAGCGCCTGCTGGACGAGGTCACGCTGTTCCTGCACAAGGTCGAGTCATCGCTTTCCAGCGAACGCCAGCGGATGCTGCAGACCGCGCGCAACCGCGACAAGGTGTTCGAGAAGCGCAAGGTGCTGGTGGTGGACGACGACGTGCGCAACATCTTCGCCCTCATCAGCGCGCTGGACGAGAAGGGCGCCCAGGTGGTGACTGCGCGCAACGGCCAGGAGGCCATCGAGAAGCTCGAGGAGAACCCCGACATCGACCTGGTGCTGATGGACGTGATGATGCCGGTGATGGATGGCTACGAGGCCACCCGGCGCATCCGCCAGGAGCCGCGCTGGGCCAGGCTGCCGATCATCGCCGTCACCGCCAAGGCGATGAAGGATGACCAGGAGCAGTGCATGAAGGCCGGCGCCAGCGACTACCTGGCCAAGCCCATCGACCTGGAGCGCCTGTTCTCGCTGATCCGCGTCTGGCTACCGCAGCTGGAGCGTTTCTGAGTGTTTTCAGCGACCTCGATCGGGCGCTGACGCTGAAGCAGGGAGGTCATCATGGTCGATCATGTGAACGCGGTATCCGGGTTGCGCTGGCAGCCGTACCGGGGCGAGTCGGTCCGAAATTGCGCAGCCTGTACCGCGGCCGGGGCCGTCAACCTGACGGTTGGGCACTCGAGCATTTCTTCCTCCCATGTCGCTCAGGCCCGGGAAACCGGGGACTGCCAGACGACCATGGGGCCCGATACCAAGGCCCAGGCCATTGCGATCGCCGACTATGTCGCCGTCAATACCGGCCGAAAGGCCATTCACTCGGGTGACGCCCTCGATCGCGCCGATGCCGAGGCGTGGATGCGGGGCCAGCCGGAGAAGACCGTTTTCGCGGTGCTGGCGTCGGGTTTCGTTCCTCATGACAGCGAGAACAAGTGCCATTGGCTGAACGCGATACTGGCCGGGGGAACGCTCCGCTATTTCGACTTCCAGACCATGCGGCCGAGCCGGTTGGGGGGTGACTTCGTGGGTAGCCGCAATCCCTCGACCTCGACCGCCCCCTTCGTCGGCGTGATAACCCAGTCGCAGAACGATGCGAACCACTGGCAGATGCACAGCGCCCGGCAACCGGGCTCTTTCGATGGCTCGGTGAAGCTGACGGTCATTGCCTTCCCGCCAGCCTGACTACTCCGCTTACCGTCAATCATCAGCCTTGCGGTTCAGGCGCACGCCGCGCGGCGGCTTGGCCAGGTAGCTCCACAGGGCGTTGGCGATGGCGTTGTGGTTGAGGCCGTCGCCGAACAGCTGCTGGCCGATGCACAGGCCGAGCTGGCGGTAGCTCTCGAACTGGGCCTCGTCGAAGAACTGGTCGGCGGTGCTCTGGTTGGGGAATACCGGGTTGGCGCGGGCGTAGTTGAACACGTCCACCGGCAGCGATTCGATCAACCGCGGCTTGAGCAGGAGGATGCGGCTGGTGAGGGTGCGCGGAGCCTCGGCGTCGTCGCGTTCGCCGCTGCTGAAGACGTTGAGCAGCATGGCGCAATGGCGATCGGTGGGCGTCGGTGGTTGGCGGAAAGCCTCGAGGCTGGCGAACACCTGCGACAGCAGCGGGTGGTCGAGCACGTCGGTGTCTTCCTCGATCTCCAGGGCGTGGTCGATGCGTGACAGGCGGATGAGGTTGGCCAGGTCGTCGAAGCGGTAGTCCGGGTCGCAGCCGCAGTCGCACATGACGATCAGTTCGATGTCGCGCTCTGGGCGTACCAGTTCGTAGGTGGCGGTGTTCTCGAAGTGGCCGCCGTCGGTGAGGTAGAGCTTGTCGCGGCGATGGCCGTGGAAGTGCGCGGTGAGTTCGTAGAACAGGTAGGTCTGCGCCGGCAGCCAGCGCGACAGGCGCTCGGAGTTCTTCGACGGGCCGGCCTGGCGCGGCGGGAAGTTGCTCTGCCACCAGGTGCCCAGGCGCACGTTGGCCAGGCCCAGGGCCAGGGAGGTGCCCAGGCTGGTGGCGCGGCCCAGGCCGGTGCTGAAGGCGGCGCCGGAGGTGGCCACCCATTGGCCGAGGGACAGCGGCTGGTTGATCTCGCCCTTGCCGCTGGGCGCGATGCGCACCTTGCGCTCGCCGTCGAGGATGAAGCTCACCGCCTCGGCGCCGGGGTTGCCCGGGGCGTACCAGTAGGGCGCCACGCACAGCGGCTTGCCCTTGCGGTCGCGCTGCACCAGTTGCTCGGAGGGGTCGACCGTGAGGTTCATGGTGACGTTGATCAGGTGCAGCGGACCGGCGGTGCGGTTGCGGTAGTAGCTGTCCAGGGCGATGTCGTCGCGGGACAGGGTTTGCGCCACGCTCATGCGCTTGCGGCTCTGCCGGCTGGGCACGTCGAAGCGCTGGCCGTTGGAAGCGCCGAGGTAGGCACGGGTCAGGCGGGCGGCGTAGAAGGCCTGCAGGGTGGAAAGGTTGATGAAGCCGATGAACTGCCCGGAGACCCAGGCCAGCAGCGCAGCCACGACGGCGAGCCCGGTGAGGCGCTGCAGGGCGAAGGGCGGCATGGCATCCGGGCCGGGCACCTGGCCGTTCCAGGCCACCCATTGCACCAGCAGGCCCCAGAGCAGGGCGATGCAGGCCAGCATGACGATGCCGGCGACCAGGGCGATGACGTCCAGCGGCAGCTTGCTGAGCCAGCTGGGTAGCGGCTTGTCGTCACTGGCACGGGCCAGGTGGCGGGCGATCCAGGCCAGCGCCGGCAGCAACGCGGCGGGAGCGGACGCCTGCCAGTAGCCCCGGGCGAGCACCACGTAGAGCTCCTGGGCCAGTTGGTGGAGCAGCACCAGGGCCAGCAGCGCGCCGGTGAAGGTGATCGCCTGGCTCAGCGCGCGGGTGACCCGCAGCCGGTAGTTGCGCACGTTGTTGGCGTCGAGGCCGGCGTCATCGGGGGTCGAGCCGTGGTCCTGGGTGAAGACCAGCGCCGCGCACCAGAGCAGCCCGAGCACGGTGACGATGATGGTCAGCCACAGCAGGATTTCCACCGGGTTGGTGGTGTCGGGCGTGTGCAGTTGCAGGTAGAGGGCGGGGATGGCCATGGCGATGACGATCACCACGGCGCACAGGGTCGCCCAGTTGGCCAGGGCCGGGGGCTCGTCCTGGCTCTTGCGCGAGTAGATCAGCCAGTAGGCGAGCATCAGCGGTGCCACGCTGAGCAGCGCCACCCCGCCGGGCACCAGCAGCAGGCTGGCGCAGAGCGGGCAGGTCGGCCAGAGGTGGCAGACGACACCCTGGGCGAGGGCGATCAGGGCCAGCACCAGCAGCATCGGCATGCCGATCACGTACTGCACCGAGAGCCAGTTGCGCCAGGTCATCGCCAGGGCGTAGATCAGGTCGCCGGCACCGGTGGGTGTCAGGTAGCGACCGTTCTCCCGCAGCCAGGCGGTGGGGCCGGCGCCCACCGGGGCGTCCCGGTAGTTGTCGGAGGAGTGGATGCGCCCCGGCGGCTGGTAGCGCATCACCCGGTAGGCGTCGAGGGCGGCCTGGCGGGCCTTTTCCTGCTCGTCGCCATTGACCGGTCGCAGCCGCTCGGGCTGGAACAGGCTGGAGAAGAACGAGCCCATGTAGCCGCCACCACTGACGGTGGAGAGGTAGTCGAACCGCGGCAGCAGGCGTGCGCGCGGGTCGTCTTCGTCGCCTTTCGATGGGCGATTGGCGCCGGGGTCGATGGGCGCGCGGGCCAGGGCCTGGAGCACGCCGAAGCAGAAGGTGGCGCTGCGGATGCCGCCACCGGAAAGGGCCAGGGCCCAGGGGCGTCTCGGTGTCTCGTTGCCGCTATCGAGGCCCAGGGCCTTGCGGCGCCAGGTGATCCGGTCCTGTTCCGCCTTGTACTGGTCTTCCATCGCGCCGCTCCCTGGTCGTCATCGCTCGTCGAAGTCCGCCAAGTAAAGCAGGAGTCGGGCCGATTGCCATCATGGCAAGCGGGGTGGCAGGGGGCTGCCGCATCCGGCAAGCACTGGCCCATGCAGTCTCGTCGAGGGCTGCAGGCCGCGGCTGGCGTGGGTTTGCAAGCCGTTGAAGGCAAAGGTTTTTGTCGCCGGGTACCCTGTGTGGCCGGTGGCTGGCACGGCCATTGCTCCCCAGGCCCTGTGCTTGAAATTCCGTATGGCAGCACACGCCGGCTTGGTGCAGTTGCAAGCCCCAGCCCCCCAACCCCGGCTGCGGTTCGCCGGGCACGGCCAAAAGGAAACCCCATGAAGATCAACGCAGGAGTGAACGACTGGTATTCCTACATCAGGCAGTCCAACGCGATGAGAGACCCCTCGATCTCCGCCCTCGACAGGTCCGTCCAGGTCCAGGAGGACAACGCTTCCCGCTACCAGGACAGGGTGACCATCTCCGAGGAGGCCAGGAGCCTTCTCGACCAGGTCGGTGGAGGTGACCCTGGCCTCGCCGACGATCCGTCGAGCCAGGCGGCGCCCAAGGCGGTCTACAGCCCCGCCAGCCAGCAATCCTCCGCCGCCAGCGATCCGCAAGCGCAGGCGGCCACCCGCGATGGCGTGGCCGTCGACGCGTCCGGCCCGCCCTGGCGCGTCCTCTCCGCCGGCCAGCCCCTGACCGCCATCAGCCCGGCCGAGGCCGAGGCGCGTATCGATGAGGTCACCCGCCAACGCGTCGCCCTCTATCAGAGGGCCGTGGAGGCCGGTGCCAGTGACGAGGAGATCGGGCGGCAGATGGCCGCCTTCAACGCGGCGTTGCCGGATGACGGCAAGGCCCCTGCCGACAAGACCGAAGACCCCGCCGCTGCGCTGCGGGCGATGACCGGGGGGGCGGGGCTTGCGGTCAGCCAGGACCCCGACGCGCGGCTGAGGTCGCTGGGCATGCAGCTGGGCTGATGTTCAGTGGGCTCCCGCGCTCGCGGGGGCCCACGGACAAGCTCCGCAGGTTTACTCCCCCTACGGCTTGCCTGTGCATGCCGCGCCCTGTGGCTGGCGCGACAGATGCAGGGCGATCAGCAGCGCCAGGCCGAGCATGAGGCTGATGAACAGGCCGATGCCGCTCCAGCCGGCGCGGTGCCAGAACAGCCCGCCGAGGGTGCCGGCGATCCCCGAGCCCGCGTAGTAGAAGGTCTGGTACAGCGAGGCCGCCTGGCCCTTGGCCTGCACGGCGCGGCGCCCGACCCAGCTGCTGGCCACCGAGTGGGCGCCGAAGAAGCCGAAGGTGAACAGCAGCATGCCCAGCAGGACCAGCGCCAGCGGCTCGAGCAGGGTCAGGCCGAAGCCGGCCAGCATCAGCAGGATCACCACCCAGAGCACCTTCTGCCGGCCGACGCGATCCGCCAGCGAGCCGACCATCGCCGAGCTGTAGGTGCCCGACAGGTAGACGATGGAAAGCATGCCCACGGCCGCCTGGCTGAGCTGGTAGGGCGCCTCCAGCAGGTGGAAACCGATGTAGTTGAAGAAGGTCACCAGGCTGCCCATCAGCAGGAAGGCTTCGAGGAACAGCAGCGGCAGGCGCGCATCGCGAAAATGCAGGGCGAAGCCGCCGAAGAGGTTCTTCGCGGTGATGGGGCGCGCCTGGAAGTGCCGTGACTCGGGCAGCACGCGCCAGAACACCAGGGCCGCGATCAGTGCCAGCGTGCCGATGGTGGCGAGCGTCCAGTGCCAGGAGACGTAGTCGACCATCACCCCTGCCACCAGTCGCCCGCTCATGCCGCCGATGGCGTTGCCACCGATGTACAGCCCGACCGCGAGGCCAGTATGGCGCGGGTCGATCTCCTCGCTCAGGTAGGTCATGGCCACGGCGGTCAGCCCGCTCAGCGACAGCCCCACCAGCACGCGCATGGCCAGCACCATTTCCCAGCTCTGCATGGCCGCGCTGGCGAGGGTGAAGAGCCCGGCGCAAAGCAGCGAGACCACCATCACCCGCTTGCGCCCGAGTGCGTCGGAGAGCGAGCCGGTCAGCAGCAGGCCGCAGGCCAGGGCGAGGGTGGAAACCGATAGGACCATGCTGCTCTGCGTGGCACTGATGGCGAATGCCCGGGCCAGCACCGGCATCATCGGTTGCACGCAGTAGAGCAGGGCGAAGGTGGCGAAGCCGCCGCAGAACAGCGCGAGGCTGGTGCGCAGGAAGGCGGGGGTGCCTTTGGCGATATGGCTGGGCAGCGCGGTGTCCTGGGCGGACGCTTTCATCATGGACCTCGGCAGGCGATATCAGGGCCCCGGCGCCTGTCGCGCAGGCGTGTGCCGTCGCACCCTCTGGTGGGGTGGAGTGGCTGGTTCGTTCGGGATATGGGAAAAGCCTATCGGCCGGGACTGATACTTTCCAATATATTGTTCGGCATATTTGATAGGCAGGACATATCATTCCAGCTATGGAACTCCGTCATCTCCGCTATTTCATCGCCGTCGCCGAAGAGCTGCATTTCGGCCGCGCCGCCGAGCTGCTGGGCATCTCCCAGCCACCCCTGAGCCAGCAGATCCAGGCGCTTGAGGAGGAGCTGGGCGCGCGCCTGTTCGAGCGCACCAACCGCCGCGTGGCGCTGACCGAGGCGGGGCGGCTGTTCCTCGTCGAGGCGCGCCAGGTGCTGGCCCAGGTGGGGCAGGCGACCGAGGTGGCGCGCCGGGCCCAGCGCGGCGAGCTGGGTGAGCTGAAGGTCGGCTTCACTTCGTCGGCGCCTTTCACCTCGGTCATCCCCGAGGCCATCTTCCGTTTCCGTCGCGCCCATCCGGACGTGCAGCTGGAGGTGCACGAGATGGTCAGCCGCGACGTGGCCGAGGCGCTGCTCAACGGGCGCATCCAGGTGGGGCTGATCCGCCCGCTGCCGCTGCCCGAGTCCCTGGTGGCGGTGGAGCTGTTCCGCGAGCCGCTGGTGGCGGTGCTGCACGCCGACCACCCGCTGGCGACGGACCCGGCCTTCGATGCGGGCCTGCATCTGCAGGCGCTGGCCGCCGAACCCTTCGTGTATTTCCCGCGTACCGCCGGCACCGGGCTCTACGACCAGTTGATCGCCCTGACCCATGAGATGGGCTTCAGCCCGCGTATCACCCAGGAGTCCCACAGCGCGCTGACCATCATCGGCCTGGTGGCGGCGGGGCTCGGCGTCTCGGTGCTGCCGGCCTCCTTCACCCGCATGCAGTTCGATGGCGTGGTCTATCGCACGCTGCTCGACCCGTCGGCGACCACGGCGGTGTGGCTGGTGCGCCGCAGTGACGAGCGCTCGCCGCTGTCACGCTCCTTCATCCGGATGCTGACCGCGTGAGATTCGCAGGATCAGGCAAGCATCGCGCAGGAATCGTCTAACCGGAAAAGCCTTCCTGTCCGTAGTCTCTCCCTGTATCGGCGCCCATTACGGGCGCCGCATGCCGAGGTCGAAGGCGATGCGAGAGCCGCATGCAAGCAACCCGCGCAAGGCCGATCGTGCAGCACTGGCGACGGTCTTGTGGCTGCTGGTGCTGACGTCCCTGTTCCTCGCCACGCCGCTGATCGAGGCCTGTGTCCTGGGCCACGTGCAAGAGGAGAGCAGACCATGACCCTGTCCCCAACCTTTACCAGCCTCGCATCCCTCCGCGCCCGCAACGGGCGCTCGGAGGAGCTGGGCGAGCGCCTGCTGGCGCTGGTCGAGCCGGCGCGTCGCATCGAAGGCTGCATCAGCCACGAGGTGCTGCGCGCCCCCGACGACCCCGACCTGTGGCTGCTGCAGGGCTGCTGGGCCAACCAGGCGGCGCTGGAGCACTATTGCGATGGCACCTGCGGGCAATGCCTGGCCGATGTGCTGCAGGGGACGCTGGTGCTCGAAGCCCGCTATTTCACCGACCACGCCTAGCGACAGCCGCGGCGCTGCAATGGCGCAGGCGTACCCGCTCGATCCGCAGCGGCTTTCACACCCATAGAGAATCCCTAAGAGCCGCGCCCCGGCTGCTTCCCTATCATCGGCCCCACTGATTTTCGCAGCCCAGCTGCCACTTCGAGGAGAGCCTGAATGAGCGAGCAAAACGCGGCGGTCGCCCTGGACGATGCCACCCTGGAATTCGCCGACAAGGTGTTCGACCTGGCCCGTAGTGGAGAGGCGCAAGGCCTCGCCACGCTGCTTGCCCGGGGCCTGCCGGCGGATCTGCGCAACCACAAGGGCGACAGCCTGCTGATGCTGGCCAGCTACCACGGCCACCAGGAGGCGGCGCGGGTATTGCTGGAGCGCGGCGCCGACCCGGACCTGCGCAACAACAACGGCCAGACCCCGCTCGCCGGCGCCGCCTTCAAGGGCGACCTGGCCATGGTCGAGCTGCTGCTCGCCCACGGCGCCGATGTGGAAGGCGCGACGCCCGGCGGCAAGACGGCATTGATGATGGCGGCCATGTTCAACCGCGGCGAGATCATCGACAGCCTGCTGGCCCATGGCGCCCGCATCGACGCCACCGACGCCGGCGGCGCCACCGCCCTGTCCGCTGCCCGGCAGATGGGCGCGGCGCAGGCGTTGGAGCGGCTGTCCGCCCGGCATTGATCCCGGATGGGGCCCGGTGGGAGCGGATTCATCCGCGATTGGATTGACTCCGTGCCCGCCGCATCCCCGTAGGTTGGTGCCGAGCGTAGCGAGGCCCAACGTTGCGTGCTTCGGGTCTGTCGCGTTGGGCTTCGTACCTCAGCCCTACCTACGGGGCTCCGAGTTCCCAGGCAGCACCGCCTGGTGGATGAAAAGAGCGTCATCCACCCTACAAAAGCTGTCGGCGGCAGGGCGTGGAAAGGGGGCGGCCGTAGGGCGGGTGCAACCCGCGAAAGCCTTCCTCTCAGATTTCCAAACACCAGAAATGAAAAAGGAGCGGCGCTTGTGGCGCTGCTCCTTTGCCCGAAGGCCTTGGGTGGCGGGACGAGCCGCCTGTTGGAAAAGGCGCCAGGCGGATCACCGGGAACCTTGGGTGCCCACATCCCTCTTGAGGAGGCGGGCGCCAGGGGCCGGAGCCCCTGGTTGGAACGGGTGGCGGGCCAGGTGTTCGCCGGGCCCGCCGGCCATCAGCCGATGGTCATCAGGCTGGCGTTGCCGCCGGCCGCTGCGGTGTTGACGCTCAGGGCGCGCTCGATCAGCAGGCGCTCCAGCGGCACTGCGGTCTCGCCCTGGGACAGGCCCTGGACGCCGATGATCGGACCCTTGCGTGCGGCGACCTGTTGGCAGATGCCGCGCAGCTGGTCCGAGTCACCGTGGTGCAGCACGGCGTCGAATTCCACGCCGTCGGCCTTCCAGTCGGCGACCAGCTGGATGCGCGCCTGTACCGCCTTGGGCAGCTTGCTGCGCAGGGCCTTGGTGAGGTCGCCGTCCTGCCAGATCACCGCGCTGCCGACCGCCAGGGCGGCGGCCAGCTGTACCAGCAGGTCGCCTTCGTCGTCGGCCAGGCCCAGCACGTTGGCGCGGGGCAGCAGCATGTAGGTGTTGCGCTCGCCGGTCGGGCCGGGGAGGGTGCGGGTCAGGCCGCTCTGGGAGAGTTCGGCGAAGCTGTCGCAAAGGCTGGCCAGCTCGGCCTTGCCTTCCTTGCCCGCCCATTCCTTAAGCGCATCCAGCGGCTTGCCCAGGCGTTGCTCCAGGCTGGTACGCAGGTGGGCGTCGGCCGCCTGTTCGTCCATGCGCTTGAAGGTGCGGCTCACGGCATCCATCGGACGGGTGGCCAGCAGGCGGTACATGTACAGCGGGCCGCCGGCTTTCGGGCCGGTGCCGGAGAGACCTTCGCCACCGAAGGGCTGCACGCCGACCACGGCGCCGACCATATTGCGGTTGACGTAGAGGTTGCCGGCATGGGCCTTGTCCACCACCTTGGCGATGGTCTCGTCGATGCGGGTGTGCACGCCGAGGGTCAGGCCATAGCCGGTGGCGTTGATCTGGTCCAGCAGCTGGTCCAGGTCCTGGCGCTTGTAGCGCAGCACGTGCAGCACCGGGCCGAACACTTCGCGCTCCAGCTCGTCCAGGCTTTCCAGCTCGATCAGGGTCGGCATCACGTAGGTGCCGCGGCTCATCACGTCGCCTTCGGTGCGGGCGACCTGGAACACGTGGCGGCCCTTCTTGCGCATCGTCTCGATGTGCTTGTCGATGCCGGCCTTGGCTTCGGCGTCGATGACCGGGCCGATGTCGATGGCGAAGTTGTCCGGGTTGCCCAGGCGGCATTCGGACATGGCGCCCTTGAGCATCTCCAGCGCGCGGTCGGCCACGTCTTCCTGGATGCACAGCACGCGCAGGGCCGAGCAACGCTGGCCGGCACTGTCGAAGGCCGAGGCGACGACGTCGGTCACCACCTGTTCGACCAGCGCGGAGGAGTCGACGATCATCGCGTTCTGCCCGCCGGTCTCGGCGATCAGCGGGATCGGGCGGCCCTGGGAGTCCAGGCGGCCGGCGACGTTGCGGGCGAGGATGCCGGCGACTTCGGTGGAGCCGGTGAACATCACGCCCTTGACGCGCTCATCGCTGACCAGCGCGGCACCGACGGTATGGCCTTCACCCGGCAGCAACTGCACGGCGCCTTCGGGGATGCCGGCTTGCAGCAGGATGCGCACCGCCTGGGCGGCGATCAGCGGGGTTTGCTCGGCGGGCTTGGCCAGCACGGTGTTGCCGGCGGCCAGGGCGGCGGCCACCTGGCCGCTGAAGATCGCCAGGGGGAAGTTCCACGGGCTGATGCACACCACCGGGCCCAGGGGGCGGTGGCTGTCGTTGGCGAAGTCGTGGCGCGCCTGGGCGGCGTAGTAGCGCAGGAAGTCCACGGCCTCGCGCACTTCGGCGATGGCGTTGGCGAAGGTCTTGCCGGCCTCGCGGCACAGCAGGCCCATCAGCGGCTGGATCTCGGCCTCCATCAGGTCGGCGGCGCGATCCAGGGCGGCAGCGCGTTCGACCGGCGGGGTGGCCTGCCAGATCGGCGCGGCGCTGAGCGAGGCGAGCACGGCGTTGCCGACGTCTTCCAGGCTGGCGTTCTGCACGTGGCCGACGATGTCGCGGCGGTCGGCCGGGTTGGTCACCGGCAGGCTTTCGCCTTCGGAGACCGGGCAGCCCAGCATCGGGCGGGCGCGCCAGTCCGCGTGGCCGCTGCTGAGCAGGGCACTGGACAGGGAGCCCAGGCGGTGCTCGTTGGACATGTCGATGCCGCTGGAGTTGGCGCGGGCGGCGCCATACAGGTCACGCGGCTGCGGGATGCGCGGGTGCGGCTTGCCCAGGGCGCCTTCGGCGGCGGCCATGGCTTCGATGCTGACGACCGGGTCTTCCACCAGTTGCTTGATGGAGATGGTCTGGTCGGCGATGCGGTTGACGAAGCTGGTGTTGGCGCCGTTTTCCAGCAGGCGGCGGACCAGGTAGGCCAGCAGCGTCTCGTGGGTGCCCACCGGGGCGTAGATGCGGCAGGGGCGGTTCAGCTTGCCGTCGGCGATCTTGCCCACCACCTGCTCGTACAGCGGCTCGCCCATGCCGTGCAGGCACTGGAACTCGTACTGGCCCGGGTAATAGTTCTGCCCGGCGATGTGGTAGATGGCCGAGAGGGTGTGGGCGTTGTGGGTGGCGAACTGCGGGTAGATGGCATCCGGCACCGCCAGCAGCTTGCGCGCGCAGGCGATGTAGGACACGTCGGTATAGACCTTGCGGGTGTAGACCGGGAAGCCTTCCAGGCCGTCGACCTGGGCGCGCTTGATCTCGCTGTCCCAGTAGGCGCCCTTGACCAGGCGGATCATCAGGCGGTGGCGGCTGCGGCGGGCCAGGTCGATCACGTAGTCGATCACGTACGGGCAGCGCTTCTGGTAGGCCTGGATGACGAAGCCGACGCCGTTCCAGCCCTTGAGCTGCGGCTCGAAGCAGAGGCGCTCGAGCATGTCGAGGGAGATTTCCAGGCGGTCCGCTTCCTCGGCGTCGATGTTCAGGCCGATGTCGTACTGCTTGGCCAGCAGGGTCAGCGACAGCAGGCGCGGGTACAGCTCGTCCATCATCCGGTCGTACTGGGCGCGGCTGTAGCGCGGGTGCAGGGCGGAGAGCTTGATGGAGATGCCCGGGCCCTCGTAGATGCCGCGGCCGTGGGAGGCCTTGCCGATGGAGTGGATGGCCTGCTCGTAGGAAGCCAGGTAGCGCTGGGCGTCTTCCTCGGTCAGCGCGGCTTCACCGAGCATGTCGTAGGAGTAGCGGAAGCCCTTGGTCTCGAAGGCGCTGGCGTTGGCCAGGGCCTCGGCGATGGTTTCGCCGGTGACGAACTGCTCGCCCATCAGGCGCATGGCCATGTCCACGCCCTTGCGGATCAGTGGCTCGCCGGACTTGCCGATGATGCGGTTCAGCGAACTGGAGAGGCCGGCCTCGTTGTGGGTCGACACCAGCTTGCCGGTGATCAGCAGGCCCCAGGAGGCGGCGTTGACGAACATCGAGGGGCTCTGGCCCAGGTGCTGCTGCCAGTTGCCGTTGCTGATCTTGTCGCGGATCAGGGCGTCGCGGGTGCCCTTGTCGGGGATGCGCAGCAGGGCTTCGGCCAGGCACATCAGTGCCACGCCTTCCTGGGAGGAGAGGGAGAACTCCTGCAGCAGGCCCTGGACGATGCCGGCGCGGCCGCTGGCGCTCTTCTGGTTGCGCAGCTTCTCGGCGATGCCGTAGGCGAGCTTGTAGGTGGCCTCGGCCATGTCGGCGGGCAGGCGTGCCTGCTCCAGCAGCATGGGCACCACCTCTTCCTCGGGGCGGCGGTAGGCGCCGGTGATGGCGGCACGCAGCACGGACTGCGGCAGGATGCTTTCGGCGAAATCGAGGAACGGCTGGTGGATCGGGTCGATCAGGGCTTCCACCGCTTCCAGGTCACCCTCGGCCAGGCGCGCGGCGATGCCCTGGAGCTCGGGAAGGGTCTTGCCGCTTTCCAGGGTCTCCAGGTAGCTGTAGATGGCCTGCTTGATCAGCCAGTGCGGCGTGCGGTCGATCTGGCGTGCGGCTTCCTTGAGGCGCTCACGGGTCGCTTCATCGAGTTTCACGCCAAGGGTGGTGGTGGTTGCCATTTCTTATCCTCATTCCTGCCGTGGTCGCGACGGCTTAGCGGCGCCAAGAGTATCCGCGCGTGAAGCGAGGTGCAACCAGGTGCAACCTAAGTTTTCCGGTATTTCCGATCACCTGTTTCCGACCAGTCCGTTACTCGCACCGCCTTGGTGCCAGTGGGCTGGCGGCTTTCCCTGCAAAGGTGCAACCCGGTGTTTCGAGGGCGGTTGCGGCGCCCAGTCGTTAGCCTAGACCGTTTCTGGTTGCACCTGTGGGTCAATCGGGATTTCTGCGGGGCCCGGCGGAACGACGGAGCGGGTCGAGGAGGGGCTTGAGGCCGTTGTGGTCGATCTCCTGCATCAGGGCGAGCAGTCTGCCGATCTCACCTTTCGGGAAGCCTTCACGGGCGAACCAGTTGAGGTAATGGCCGGGCAGGTCGGCCAGCAGGCGGCCCTTGTACTTGCCGTAGGGCATTTCACGGGTCACCAGGAGCAGCAGGTCTTCGGGTTTCATCGGTCTCGCGCCGGCCGGGAGGAGGGAAGTGGGCAAGAATACCTGCTAACCGGCTGCTGTCACTTGAGCCTGAGTCACGAAGCCGATATTTTTGAGCCGCCTAATCATTAGTCTGCTACCAAACCGGGTGCGGACCACCCCGGAATCCCCATGAGTACCAACCCCCCATCGCTGCGACGAGAGGAGCCCCTGAAGGGCATCCTGCTGGTGTGCCTGGCGATTTTCCTGTTCTCCAGCCATGACGCGATCTCCAAATACCTGTCCGCGTTCTACCCGATCGTCATGGTGGTGTGGGTGCGCTACCTGGTGCACACGCTGCTGATGGCGGGCTTCCTGCTGCCTCGAGAGGGCCTGCGCGTATTGCGCACCCAGCGTCCGCTGCTGCAGCTCGGCCGGGCGCTGTGCCTGATCGGCACCAGCCTGTTCTTCACCACCGGCTTGCGCTACATCCCCCTGGCCGAAGCCACGGCGGTGAACTTCCTGGCGCCGCTCCTGGTGACGGCGCTGTCGGTGCCCCTCCTCGGCGAGCGCGTCACCCGCGGGCAGTGGCTGGCGGTGCTGCTGGGCCTGGGCGGGGTGATGCTGATCGTGCGGCCGGGCAGCTCATTGTTCACCCCGGCGATCCTCCTGCCGCTGGCCTCGGCGCTGTGTTTCGGCTTCTACCAGTTGCTCACCCGGCGCCTGAGCCAGACCGACAGCCCCGGCACCAGCAACTTCATCACCGGCATCACCAACACCCTGATCATGAGCACCCTGGTGCCGTTCTTCTGGCAAGCACCGACCACGCTGGCCCACGGCCTGCTCTTGCTGGCGCTGGGAGCCTGCGGAATGGGCGGGCACGTGCTGCTCACCCAGGCCTTCCGGTACGCGTCACCGGCCCTGCTGGCGCCGTTCAGCTACGGGCAGATCGTCTTCGCCGGGCTGCTCGGCTTCGTGCTGTTCGGCCACGCGCCGGATGCCATCGGCCTGGTCGGCATCCTGGTGATCGTCGGCAGCGGCCTGTTCACGGCCTACGCGCAGCGGCGCTGAAGTCGTCGACGCTGCGTGCCAGCGTGTGGCTGGCCTGGGCGTTGTCGACGTACTCCTTGAGCCAGCGCAGCACCTCCACCGGCTCCCAGCGGGCCGGGTCGAAGAGGGCATAGGCCAGCCCCTGGTAACCCACCACATCGAGCTGCTTGTGGTAGCCGGCGCGCTGGAACAGCGCCTCGATCTCCGCCAGGCAGGTGTTGAAGTGCACCCGTGTGAACGGCGTCTTGCCGTCGGTCACCAGCCCTTCCAGGCGCAGTTCCGCGACCGCTTCGCTCACCGTGTCCACGGCCATCCGATTGACCGTGTATTTCAGCTGCAGTACGTCGACCATCCCTGTTCTCCTCCTCAATGCGGGCCATGCGCCTTGATGCGGCTTCCAGCCGGCTGGCGCAGGGGGCGGGTGTCCGGCCGCTTCGGCAAGCGGGGTGGAAAGCCGAGACCGGTGACCTGGGAAACGATGATCCCAGGGATTTGTGACAGTGGTTTTGGCAAGGCCAACGGAGCTGAAAGGTTCATAGGACGCTTCCCTGAAATACTGTATATTTATACATCTATCAGCTTCGCCGCTTCGTTTGCAACAAAACTCCGATGAACAAACGTTGTCAGTGAGAGCCTTGAAAACAGCCGTACCGGGAACCCCAGAAGTAATGATCCGTCTCGTCCTGCTGCTGAGCCTGCTATTGGCCGGCACCGCCCATGCCTCCGCCCCCCGCACCTTCCAGGAAGCCAAGAAAGTCGCCTGGAAGCTCTACGCCTCACACCCCGTCGAGTTCTATTGCGGCTGCCGCTACAGCGGCAACAAGGTCGACCTCAAGAGCTGCGGCTACGTGCCCCGCACCAATGCCCAGCGTGCCAAGCGCATCGAGTGGGAGCACATCGTCCCGGCCTGGGTCATCGGCCACCAGCGCCAGTGCTGGCAGAAGGGCGGGCGCGAGAATTGCGCGAGGCACGACGCCGCCTTCCGCCGCGCCGAGGCCGACCTGCACAACCTGGTGCCGAGCATCGGCGAGGTGAACGGCGACCGCAGCAACTACGGCTTCGGCTGGCTGCCGCAGAAGCCCCGCCAGTACGGTGCCTGCCAGATGGTGGTGGACTTCAAGGCGCGCAAGGCCATGCCGCGCCAGCAGATTCGCGGGATGATCGCGCGCACCTACTTCTACATGAGCGAGCGCTACGGCCTGCGCCTGTCCAGGCAGGACCGCCAGCTCTACACCGCCTGGAACAAGCAGTACCCGGTGGAAGCCTGGGAGCGGAACCGCAACCAGCGCGTGGCCTGCGTGATGGGGCACGGCAATCATTTCGTGGGGGCGGTGAACCTGAAGGCGTGCAAGTGAGGGAGGCGGATTTGCTGCGAAAGACGGTGTCGAACCTGATCTGCGCGATGTAGGGGCGACTTCAGTCGCCCCTACAGGTTGTGCTTGCCTGATGAGGTAGCATCGCCAGCGGCCGTGCGGGGAGACCCTCGGGTCTGCCGGGTCCTGTTAGCCGGTTCGCCAACCCCGCGCGGCCACCTCCTCAAGAAGCCTGCTTGCCCTCTCGACCCTCCATCCCTATCCTGCGCCGGTCACGGTCAATCCCGTGATCGGGTTTGGCGACCCGTTACTAACAGGCGCGATAGCGCCTGATGGCGTTTGCGAGAACGGTGAAGTGTTCTTGCAGGCCCCTGCGCGTGCACAGTTTCCTGTGCTGCTCCATGGCAGATCGCGTGGGGAGACCTTAGGGTCTGCCGGGTCCTGTTAGCCGGTTCGCCAACCCCGCGTGATCTGCCACCTTCATTTGGCGATGAAGGTGGTGGCCGCTCTGCACTAACAGGAGAACCACCATGCACGACGCATATATCCCCATCGTCTTCCCACGCCATAACCGCCAGCTGCGCGCCGTGATGATCGATCACCAGCCCTGGTTCGTGGCCCACGATTTCGCGCTGCTGATTTCGGCAAGACGCCCCTATCGATTGCCCAGCCGCATGGACCCGGAGCAGAAGCGTGCCGTGGTATTGGAGTACGCCAGCGGCTTTCGCGAGGAGGTGGAGGTGATCAGCGATTCCGGCGTGTTCAAGGCGCTGTACCGCTTCTGGCATCCGGAGCACCGCAGCCTGGCCAAGTGGATGAGCGACGAGGTGCTGCCCACCCTTTACTGCGCCCACCGCGAGCCGGATGCCAGCCCGCAACGCGCATTCATGAGCTGGGCAGAACAACGCGTCGGCGTGGTGAAGTGGCAGGGTGAAGTCTGGATCGCCCGGCGCGACCTGCCGACGTTCATCGCTGCGCTGGACGATCCCGAGCTGGACGATGGGCCGAGCTGGAAGAAAAGGCCGTGTCGTGGCTGTGGAGAGCGTGTGTAGAGGCCGTTGATGCAGGGGCGATTCCATTCGCCTCTGCAGGTTGTGCAGCGCATCAACCGCGAATGCCTCTGGAACAGAGCATCGCGAATGAATTCGCTCCCACGAGGCGGCAGTGGAGGCACCCTTTGTGGAGCGGCCTCAGCCGCGAAAGACCTTCCGCCGGCACCCGGTTGCGAATGGCCGGGTAACCCCAGGGCGACTGCAGTCGACCTACAGGGCAGCCCGGCGCTGTATGCCGTTTTTCCCAGCGATCTGTGCCTATCGGCCGCCGCGCCCTGCGCCCTAGCATCGGTCATCGATGAAGAGGGTGGTGCAATGGACGGGATTCCCGGCGGTATCGAATTTCCTGGCCTGCAGGTGCGGCGGCTGGTACCGGACGACCTGGAGCGGGTTTGCGTGCACCGCGAGGCGATGTTCCTCGAGGCGGGAGGCGACCCGGCGCGGCTTAGGGTGATGACCGAGCACTTCCGCCCCTGGCTGCGCGAGCGCCTGGCCGATGGGCGCTACTACGGTTTCGCGCTGATGGACGAGGCGCGCGTCGCGGCGGCCATCGGCCTGATGAGCATCGAATGGCCGCCGCATCCTTCCCATCCGGAGGTGGGCCAGCGTGGCTACGTGCTCAACGTGTTCGTCGAGCCTGACTACCGGCGCCGGGGCCTGGCCTCGGCGCTGATGAAGCTGGCGGAGGCCGAGTTCAACCGTCGTGGCCTGGGCTTCGCCGTGCTGCATGCGACCCAGGTCGGCAGGCCGGTGTACGAGGCGCTGGGCTGGGCCGCCACCAGCGAGATGGCCAAGGCCATCGGCTGAGCCGGGGTTGTCTGTTTTCACATCGCGTGATGTCCCGTTAAAGCCCCCTGGCTGTCCGCCATTGCCCTCAGCGGCCGGGGGCGCCTGGCTTAACGTTGCCCTCTACCCACCACGACAAGCAGCCGTGCCGCCTGGCACGGTAGAAGAGGGGAGTGCGATGCCAAAACCCGCGAACCTGCTGATTCCCGCCGCCCTGCTGGCCCTGGCCGGGCTGCTCGGCGGCTGTGGCGAGGAGGCCAAGCCGGCCGCGCCGCAGAACGCCGCCACCCTGGTACCGGCCGACCCGGCCCTGGCCAAGGTCTACGACACCAGTTGCAAGCTGTGCCACGCCAACCCCGCCTCCGGGGCGCCGCAGAGCGGTGACGCCGCCGCCTGGGCGCCGCGTGTCGCCCAGGGCACCGACAGCCTGCTGGACCACAGCATCAACGGCTTCAAGGGCATGCCGCCGATGGGCATGTGCATGCAGTGCTCGGAAGACCAGTTCCTGGCGCTGATTTCCTTCATGTCCGGTCAGCACCTCGAATAAGGCGTCCTCCATGGCTATGAACCTCACCCGACGCCAGCTGCTGCAAAGGGCCGGCGTCGCCGGCGCCTTCACCGCACTGGCCTGCACCCCCGCGCTGGCGGAGCTGGCCCGCGCGCCCCGCCTGATCCCCTGGCGCAACTGGTCCGGCGGGCAGAGTTGCCTGCCCCAGGCACGCCTCGCCCCGCAGAGCCTGGACGAGCTGGTCCAGGTCATCCGCCAGGCCGAAGGCAAGGTCCGCCCGGTGGGCTCGGCCCACTCCTTCAGCGCCCTGGTACCCACCGACGGCACCCTGGTGTCGCTCGCCTATTTCAATGGTCTGCTGAGCCACGACCCGGCCACCCTGCAGGCGGAGTTCGCCGCCGGCACGCCGATGTCCCTCATGGGGCCGGCGCTGCAGGCGGTCGGCCAGGCGCTGCCGAACATGGCCGACATCGACTACCAGACCCTGGCCGGGGCCATCGCCACCTCGACCCACGGCACCGGCACCGGATTCGGCTCCTATTCCTCACAGGTCGCCGGCCTGCAACTGGTGACCGCCAGCGGCGAAGTGCTGGACTGCGATGCCCAGCGCCACCCCGAGGTGTTCAATGCCGCGCGGGTGTCCCTGGGCGCCCTGGGCGTGGCGACGCGGGTGCGCCTGCAGAACCGCGAGGCCTATCGCCTGCGCGAGACGCAATGGATTGCCAGCTATGAGGAGCTATTGGAGGACGTGGGCAACCTCACCCGCGACAACCAGCACTGGGAAATGCTGGTGATCACCCATTCCGACTACGCGCTGTCCATCGCCCTCAACGAGACCACCGACCCGGCCACGCCGCCGCTGGACCCGGCGGAGGAGGGGGGCAACGAGTTCGTGAAGATCATCGAGAACCTCGACAAGTACGGCAGCGACTTCCCCGCCGCGCGCCGCGCGCTGCTCAACAGCCTGCGCCATATCGCCAGCTTCGATGACCGGGTCGGCGACTCCTACGAGATCTACGCCAACGTGCGCAACGTGCGCTTCAACGAGATGGAGTACTCGGTGCCCGCCGAGCATGGCCCGGCCTGCCTGCGGGAGATCCTCGCGCTGATCCGCGACAAGGACCTGCGCACCTGGTTCCCCATCGAGTACCGCTACGTGAAGGCCGACGACATCCCCCTGAGCATGTTCGAGGGCCGCGACAGCTGCTCCATCTCCGTGCACCAGCACTACAGCATGGACCACCACAACTTCTTCGCCGCCGTCGAACCGATCTTCTGGAAGTACGCCGGCCGGCCGCACTGGGGCAAGCTGCACACGCTGAATGCGCGCACCCTGCAGCCGCTCTACCCGCGCTGGAAGGAGTTCACCGAGGTGCGCCAGGCGCTGGACCCGAGCGGCAAGTTCCTCAATGCGCACCTGTCCTCGATCCTCGGCGTGGCCGGATAACAAGGAGAAACCATGAACCGTCGCAAATTCCTCGTCGGTACCGCCGGTGCCGGCGTGCTGCTCGCCGGTGTCGGTGCCTGGATGCGCCCGGCCGACAAGGGCGCTCCCTACAGCGATTACTTCGCGCGGCTGAACCGCGAGCTCAAGGAGCGGGGGCCGATGCACCCGGTGATGCTGATCGACCTCGACCGGCTGGACCACAACATCGACGTGGTGATGCAGTCGGTGCGCCGTGCCGGCAAGGCCTTGCGCCTGGTGGAGAAGTCGCTGCCATCGCCGCAACTGCTCGATTACATCGCCAGGCGCGCGGGCACCCGGCGGATGATGTCGTTCCACCAGCCCTTCCTCAATCACGACGCCGAGCGCTTCCCCGATTCCGACCTGCTGCTCGGCAAGCCGATGCCGGTGCGCTCGGCGCAACTGTTCTACGAAAGCCATCGCGGCGCCTTCGACCCGACGACCCAGCTGCAATGGCTGCTCGACACCCCCGAGCGGCTGGCGCAGTACCTGGCACTGGCCAAGGGGCTGAACACGCGTATGCGCATCAACATCGAGCTGGATGTCGGGCTGCACCGGGGCGGCGTGCAGGACACGGCCGGCCTCGGGCGGATGCTCGACCTGATCGGCGCCAACCCGCAGCACCTGGAGTTCGCCGGCTTCATGGGCTACGACCCCTTCGTCGGCATGGGCGTGCCCGGCATCCTCGGCTCGCCCGAGGCGCTGTTCGCCAAGGTGATGACGCTGTACGACGGCTTTGTCGACTACACCCGCACCCAACACCCCACGCTGTGGCGCCCGGACCTGACCCTGAACACCGCCGGCAGCCCCAGCTACCGTATGCATGAGCGCGAGCGCACCAGCAGCGAGGTCTCGGTGGGTTCCGCGCTGCTCAAGCCCACCCACTACGACCTGCCGTCCCTGGAGGAGCACCAGCCGGCGGCCTATATCGCCACGCCGGTGCTCAAGAGCACCGGTGCGGTGCGCATCCCGGCGCTGGACGGCAAGTCGGCGTTGTTCTCCTGGTGGGACCCGAACCAGCGCGAGACCTTCTTCATCTACGGCGGCAACTGGATGGCCGAACCGGAATCGCCCACGGGCCTGCAGTTCAACGGCCTCTACGGACGCAGCTCCAACCAGGAAATGATCAACGGCTCCCACGCCGTCGGCCTGTCCGTGGATGACCAGGTGTTCCTGCGGCCGACCCAGTCCGAATCCATCCTCCTGCAGTTCGGTGACCTGCTGGCCGTGCGTGACGGGCGCATCGTCGACACCTGGCCGGTGTACAGCTGAGTGGATGGCACATCGCGGTAGGTTGGCGCCGAGCGCAGCGAGGCCCAACGGTGCGATGACCCGGCTGCGCTGTGCTGGGCGTCGTACCTCAGCCCAACCTACGGGGCGGTGCCGCAATGGGCTGGATCGCCCGGCACTGCAAACGGAAAACCCCGGGCATTGGCCCGGGGTTTTCGTGTCTGCCTGTCAGAGGCTGAACGGCAGATTCAGCTTGGCCCAGAACATCTCGCCTTCCGGGCGGTTCTCCACGGCGAATTCCTTGGCCCAGCGCATCTCCACGCTGGCGTACTGGAGGAAGGTCAGGTGCACCGCCGGGCCGATGGCGAAGACCTGCCCGCGCACGCCGTCGTCCACGTCCTCGCCCATGAAGGTCACCGTGCGGCCGAACTGCCTGTCGTCGGTGGTCTGCTTCACGTAGTAGCCGTTCAGGCCCAGGCGCAGGCTGTCGGTCACCCGGTAGCTGGTGGAGTAGTCGAAGTGGAACAGCCGGCCGGACTGGTAGTCGGTGTCCGGGTTTTCCTTGTTGAAGCTGTAGGTGGCCTTGACCGACAGCTCGGTGCGCTCGCTGGGCTGCCAGGTGGCCGAGAGCAGCGGCTTGTAGGTGACGAAGTTGTTGCCGGTGTTGGCCGGCCGCGCGGCGTCGTAGCTGCCGGTGGGCAGGGTGATCTCCAGGGCGGCGCCCAGGGTCAGGTCCTTGCCCATGTCCCAGAGGATCAGCGGTGCGATGGTGGTGTCGCCCTGGGCTTCGCGGCGGCTCTGCTGGCCGAACAGCGCCACCTGCTGGCGCATGTAGGGCTGCGCCACGTAGCCACCGACCCGGCCGCCCAGCAGGCGCAGCGGGCTGAGGTAGTCCAGGCGCGGGATGATCGCGTCGGAGGTGATCTTCACCTCCGGCACCTTGCCGCCCAGGGAGCTGATGTCCAGCTTCTTCGACTCGTAGTGGTTGTAGTAGAGGTTGAAGGCGAACATGTGGTCCGGAAGGCTGTTCACCTCCAGCGGCAGGACGAAGAAGCCATCGGTGCCGGGGCCGATGTTGTCGACACCGTTCTCGGTGGCCTGGGCGGGCAGGGTGAGGGACGTCGCGACGACGAGTGAGGCTGCCAGCGAGGGCAGCTGGGGAACGCGGATCGGGTTCATGATTGAGCTCATTTCTTATTGTTGGCGGACGGTGCGGAACCGGGGTTCCGCGCCGGCCCATAGAAATAAGCGCTCAAGGCCGCGCGATGCAGGGCATTGCCGGACAGGCAGGGGGCTTTTCGGGGACAGCTAGCAATATTCTGTTACACCCGCTCTTGGTGCACCCGCTAACGCGTTATGATGGCGCCGCCGCGCGTCCTGGCCGCAGAACAAGAACCTCAGGCGCCTCGGTTCGGGAACTGCCTGCCATGACTACCGCCACCCTCGATCCCCAGCTCGACCTCGCCCTGGTTTCGCCCTTCCTCCTGCAGACCCTCACGGAGGTGGCGAACGACAAGGGCGTCAGCAGCGAGCGCCTGTGCCGTGGGCTCGGCTTCACCCCGGAGGAGTTGCAGGACCCCGCCCAGCGCATCTCCTACCGCCAGGCGGTGACCCTGATCCAGCGCGCCCTCGCGGCTTTCCCGGACGGAGGCCTGGGGCTGTGGGTCGGGCACCGCAACGTGCTCGGCACCCTCGGCCTGCTGGGCCACGTGCTGTCGTTGTGCAAGACCCTGCGCGATGCCTTCGATGTCGGGCGACGCTTCCAGCACACCACCGGCGGCATGGCCGTCTACACCCTGCACGAGGGGGCGAAGGAGAGCGTCGTCGAGGTGGAATGCCGGCTGCCCCATGCCGACGTCCAGGTGTTCGCGGTGGAGGAGTTCTTCGCCAGCCTGATGGTCTACAACCGCGCCTTGGTCGACGCCGAATTCCAGCCCCTGCGCTTCGAGTTCACCCATGCCGCGCCCAGCTACCTCGTCGAATACCAGCGCCTGCTGGGCCCCAACCTGCATTTCGGCTGCCTGCACAACCGCATGGTGATCGCCAGCCACTGGCTGGACATGCAGCTGCCCAGCCACCAGCCCGTCGCCCTGCGCCAGGCGCTCAACCTGCTGGAGCTCGAATGCGCGCAGGTGCAGCAGAAGATGGACCTGCTGCAGACGGTGGAGCGCGCCATCAGCCGTGACCTGGCCCATGGCAGCCAGATCGACAAGGTCGCCCGCGATCTCAACATGAGCAGCCGCACCCTGCGCCGTCGCCTCACCGAGCACGGCATCACCTTCGACGCCTTGCAGGAGCAGGTGCGCCGGGCGCGCGCGATGAGCCTGCTGGGCAACCCGGACCTGCCCATCGAGCGCATCGCCGAAGCGCTCGGCTACAGCGATGTGCGCGGCTTCCGCCGGGCCTTCAAGCGCTGGACCGGGCAGAGCCCCTCCGCCTGCCGCGACGAGGTGATGGCCGCGCAGTGATGGGCCGGGCGAGCGGCGTCTACGCGGGCTCGCCGATGCACCACCACTGGACGGGCAGCTCGTCGTCGGCCTGGGTCACGTCATGTCCGTGCTCGATGAAATGGGCGGGCACCCTCAGCGCGAGCCTGTCGCTCAGGCGCTCGGGTGCGAGCCCGTTCCCCTGCCCGAGAAAGCCGAGGTAATAGTCGCGGTCGTGGAACACCGCCACCTCGCTCTGGTGCAACCAGGGCCAGACCAGGATGCAGGCGACCCGGTAATAGCCCTGGCTGCGATCCGCTGCGCGGGACAGATGGGCGGCGGCCTCCAGCATCTGCTGGGCGCAAAAGGCCTGGTGTTCGATGCGCGCCTGCGGCCCCTGGACCAGGGTGTTTGGCACCGGGATCTTCCAGTTCTGGTAGCGCGTCATGTCCGGGCCGCGTGGATGGAACTGGCCGTGGAAGCCCGCCGCCCACCGCTCCAGGGCCCGAAGGCGGCGGTGGACGCCACGGAGTTTCTTGTCGCTCAGGGTGAAATGTCGCAAGGAGGGCCTCGGCGGCAGGTGGCGTGGCGGGAAGGGGCGCCCTGCGAGAGCGGGAGCCGGCGGATGATAGGGGAGGCGCCCGGGTGGGAAAAGGGCCCGCCAAGGCGGCGGGCCCTGGCGCGGCTGTCACACGCGGAAGCGGGTCACCATCGTGCTCAGCTCGATGGCCAGGCGCGACAGCTCCTGGCTGGAGGCGCTGGTCTGGTTGGCGCCGGCGGCGGTCTGCATGGACAGGTCGCGGATGTTCATCAGGTTGCGATCCACCTCGCGGGCGACCTGGGCCTGTTCTTCGGACGCACTGGCGATGATCAGGTTGCGTTCGTTGATCTGCGAGATCGATGCGGTGATCCGCTCCAGTGCGGCACCGGCGCTGGCGGCCGACCTGAGCGTCTGCTCGGCCTGCTCCGCGCCGGCCAGCAGGGCGCCGACGGTTCCCTGGGTGCCGGTCTGGATGTTGTCGATCATCACCTCGATCTCCTCCGTGGAGCTCTGGGTGCGTTGGGCCAGCGAGCGCACCTCGTCGGCGACGACGGCGAAGCCGCGCCCGGCCTCGCCGGCGCGTGCCGCCTCGATGGCGGCATTGAGCGCCAGCAGGTTGGTCTGGGCGGCGATGCCCCGGATCACGTCGAGTACCGTGCTGATGTCGCGGGTCTGGTTCGCCAGTTCGGAAGCCTGGACCGAGGCCTGGGTCACCTGGCCGGCCAGGGTGCGGATGGAGGCGATGGCCTCGTTGACCTGGGCGAAGCCACGG
Organism: Pseudomonas sp. 57B-090624; assembly: GCF_003234055.1. Classification (NCBI taxonomy): domain Bacteria; kingdom Pseudomonadati; phylum Pseudomonadota; class Gammaproteobacteria; order Pseudomonadales; family Pseudomonadaceae; genus Pseudomonas; species Pseudomonas sp. 57B-090624. Next base: position 17,995 of record NZ_QKRU01000051.1, on the reverse strand, counting down.
CGCCCCTCGTCGTCGCTTTCCTTCGAGGCGGCTGCGGTGCTCGCGGCGTTACGCGCGACCTCTTCCACGGCGGCGGTCATTTCGTTCACGGCGGTGGCGGCCTGCTCGATCTCGGCGTTCTGCTGGTGCAGCCCACGGTTGGAATCCTCCGTCACGGCATGCAGCTCCTCGGAAGCCGAGGCCAACTGGTCGGAGGAGCTGCCGATCTGCTGGATGGTCGCCCTCAGGTTGGCCTGCATGCCCTTGAGGGCGGCCAGCAGCAATGCCGGCTCGTCCTTGCCGACCACGCTGATGTCCCGGCTGAGGTCGCCGCTGGCGACCCGCTCGGCGATGGCCACGGCCTCGCCCAGGGGCAGGATGATGCTGCGGGTCAGCAAGGTGGCGGCGCCGACGGTGATGAGGAGGATGGCGCTCAAGGCGACGACGGCCACGACCCGGGCTTCATCCGCCGCTTCGTCGCTGAGCTGTGCCGCGGCGAAGGCATTTTCGGAGTTGAAGCGGATCAGTTCGTCCAGCGCCCTGGTCATGGTGCCGGCGTATTCGGCCAGCGGACCGTTGGCGAGCCTGTCGGCGTCGTCGATCCGGCCGGCGTCCACCGCATCGAGTATCTGTTGCTGCAGGCCGCGGTAGGTTTCGTAGGTGCTGACGAAGTGATCGTAGAGCTTGCGATTCTCCGCCTGGGCGATGGCGCCTTCGTAGGCTTCGAACTGCTTGGGCAATGCCTGCAGGTTCGCCTTGATCCTGGCCATCGTGTGCTGCCGTACGGCCGGCTCGTCGACGATGATGCTGCGCAGGGTCAGGGCGCGGGTGTCGCCGATCGCCGCCCCCAGCTCGCTCAGGGCGACGACGCCCGGCAGCCAGGTGCCGCGGACCTCGGTCGAGGCCGCATCCATCCTGCCGGTCTCGTAGAGGTTGATGCCGCCCATCGCCAGCACCATCAGGGCCAGCAGCGCGAAGATGAGTCCGGCCCGTTTTCCGATCTTGAGGTTCCTCAACTGAATACTCCTTCAAATGACAGTTGGTGGTTGTGAAAAGCCAGGGGCCCCGTGCGGACGTCGGCCGTGCACGGTGGGTGTTCGTTGCCGCCGCGCCTTGCCGGCGGTCCATGGGCTGGCGCCGGCAACGGGCCGGCCTGCTAGGCGCCGGAGTGGCCGGCGGGGTGTGGCTGATCGGTCTCGAGCGGGGTCGAGTGCCGCTGGGCCTGGCGCAACCATTCGTTCTCGCTGCGCAGGTCGTGGCTGAATTCGGCGAGCCCGACGCGGATGCGTGCCTCGGGCAATCCCTTGCCGCTGGTGAAGCAATGCACGAAGGCCTCTTCGATGCGGCTGGTCAATGCCTGCGCGCCGAGGGTCCGCGCCTGCTGCAGGAGCACCAGGAATTCGCCGGGGCGCCGCATGCAGACGAGGTCGGTGCTGCGCAGTCCGGCGACGATCAGGTGTCCCAGGCGGACGCTCAGGGCGTGGGTCACCAGCGCGCCGTGCCGCTGCCCGAGTGCCTCGAAGTCGTCGATGCGGATGTGCGCGACGGTGGCCTGGCCGGAGCCGCACCGGCAGCGCAGGAAGACCTGCGCCAGCTGGTAGAGCCAGCGGTCATGGGGCGTGAGCATGCGCTCGTCGAAGCCGGCGACGATGGACAACGCCTTCTGCTGCCTCAGCAGTTGCTTCGCCAGGCTGTAGCTCGCCCAACCGACCACGAAGGGATAGATGACCAGCATGGGTAGGCATGCCCAGATGACCCGGGCCGGCGTTTCCCAGGTGACCTCGAAACCCATGCACGCCCCGGCCAGGAAAATGCCCGCAGCCGCAGCCGCGAGACCCTTGCAGAGGAGGTGGATGCCCTTGGCCGTGACGCAGTTCATCGCGACCATCGACAGCAACAGCAGCGATGGCAGCGCGCTGAAATGCATGGCCACGACCCACCCCCCGGCGAAGGCGCAATCGAGCTGGAGGTTGCGCAGTTCGGCCTGGTAGGGCGCGGGCGAGGCGATGGCGATGCGGTAGGCGAGGTAGGGCCAGATGAAACCGTTCAGCCCCATCAACCCCCAGAGCGGTCAGGTGCCCGGGTAGGTGGTGGTCGCGACATAGATGAAGCTCAGTGCGCAACCGATGGCTCGCGGTTTGTAAATGCGGTTGGCAAAACTGATCCCTGCCGCCGAATTACGATCGATAGCCATAAGCCGCCCCGCGGATTGGCAGTAAAATTGTGATGTATGCCCCGAAGGAATTGGCCTGCGCAGTCCCAGGAGACCGCGCAGCGATTTCGGTTGGTAGGCAGGGGTGCGTCCGGGTCGGGCAGCGTTTCCGCGCCTGCCTGGACAGCACCCAGGATGCGCTGGGTGAACCTCGGTGCGAGCCCCGGTGAGGGGGTGCAAATAAAAATACGATCGTATTCTAATTCAGAGAACCGTGATGAGTAAACGTCCCGTGATCGACAGGAACCTGGTGTTGGACGCCGCCATCTCGGTTGTCATGGAACAGGGCATTTCTGCGTTGAGCATCGGCGAAGTGGCCAAGGCCGCCGGGATCAGCAAAGGCGGCGTGCAGTCCTGCTTCGGCACCAAGGACGGGCTGATCGAGGCGATGGTCAATCGCTGGAAGACCGACTACGAGCTTTCGGTGCGTTCGCGCCTGGCGCCCGATGCCGGCATGCTCGACCACCTGATCGCGCAGATCGGCATCATCGCCATACCCGACGAGGAGTTGAGCCGGCGCGCCGCAGCGATCCTCACGGCGATGTTCAGCCACGAAAGCCTGAAGACACAGGCCAACGACTGGTACCGTTCCCTGCTGCTGGGCGAGGCCTTCGAGACCGAACGCGGCAAGCGCGTGCGCCTGGCCTTCCTGGCTGCGACGGGCGCGTTCTTCCTGCGCTCGTTCAGCATCATGGACATCTCCGAAGGCGAGTGGCGGACCTTCCACGAGGACATCGCCCAACTGCTGCCGGGCGAGGAGCCCGAGCGCTAGCAGCGGCCTCGTCTGCACCCCCTTTCCGAACACGAGGAACCGCCATGCTGGCCAGGGCCTTTCAATACAAGTGCTGGGCGGACCGCCGCGCCCTGGAGGCCATCGGCCTGATCGACGCCGCGCGGTTTCCCGAGTCGCTGGCCTTCACCCTGCAGCAGCTCAACCACATGGTGATTGTCGAGGACCTGTTCCGCGCGCGCCTGACCGGGGCGGCCGAGCCCCACGCGGCCACCAACAGCGATGCGGTGCCCGACTACCCGACGCTCAGGCGCCGCCTGCTCGCGTCCGGCCAGTGGTACGCCGAGGCGGTCGCCCGGCTGGCCGCTGCCGATGCCGCGCAGGAGATCGGCTTCCGCTTCACCGATGGGCGCATGGGCCGGCTGAGCCGCGAGGAGATGTTCTTCCACGTGCTGAACCACGGCACCTACCACCGTGGCAACATCGCCCACGCCCTGGACCTGGCCGGCGTGGCGCACCCGGCGGACACCTACACGGTGTTCGTGCATGCCACCGAGCCCGCGCGCCGGGAGACGCCCTGACGCTGTGCTAGGGCGCGCTGTCCTGGGCGCCGGCCAACGGCTCTTCGGGGCGCGGCTTGTAGAACAGCAGGCGCTGGGTCTGTGCCGTGCGGGTGAAGGTCTTCGCCCAGGAGGGCGAGACGTTGCGGTCGTGGAAGTACAGCGCGCCGTCGGTGCGGTCCCGCAGCTGGCCGTTCAGCGCCTTGCGGGCGATCTCCCGGGCGAGGGTGAAGCGGTCGTCCTCCACGGCTTCGTCGGGGCGACCATCGCACCACCAGGAGAACTGGCAGCTGCGGCTTTCCGAGCCTTGCTTGACCACCGCGCAGACGGTCTTGGGGAACTGCTCGTTGCCGAGACGGTTCATCACCACGTTGGCCACCGACTCCATGTCCTGCGCCGGGGCGCCCTTGGCCTCCCAGTAGATGGAGCGGGCGAGGCAGGTGATGGGGTCGTCCAGCGGCGCCTCGCCGTCCGGGTCCACGGCGCGGGCTTCGCTGCGGGTGATCGGCGGGGTGTCGGCTGGCACCGGCGCCTGGCCGGCGGCCTTCTCTTCCAGCACCTGGGCCTTGCCTTCCGCCGCCTGGGCCTTCTCCCGGGTTTCCCCGGCGTGGGCGGGGCCGCCGACGAGCAGCGCGGCCACGCAGAGCATTCCTGATATCCAGCGCATGATCGACCTCGCCTACGCCGAGCTTCCGGGACCGCCCCGGGCCGGGCGGCTGCCAGCGGGATGCACCTGGCTCGCCCCGCACGAGGCATAGACTGCGGCTGCGCTGGATCATTCCCTGGTGGCGGCGACTCCCACCCCGTCGAAGGCGTTGCCGATCACCCGTTCCTGGCGTTCGACGTTCTGCTGGGTGAAGGCCATGAATGCGGCAAGCGGCAGCGGCTTGCTCAGCAGGTAGCCCTGGAACTGCTGGCAGCCTCGCTCCAGCAGGCACTGCATCTGCGCCTCGGTCTCGACGCCCTCGGCGATCACCGTCAGGCCCATGCTCTGGCCCAGGGCGATGACGCTGCAGACGATGGCCTCGCTGTTGGCGTCGGTGAGCAGGTCGCAGATGAAGGAGCGGTCGATCTTCAGCTTGCCCAGCGGCAGGCGCTTGAGGTGACTGAGGGACGAGAAGCCGGTGCCGAAGTCGTCGAGCGAGAAGGACACGCCGTGCTCCACCAGCTGCGACATCTTGCGCGTCAGGTCTTCCAGGTCCTGGACCAGCATGGTCTCGGTCAGCTCCAGCTCCAGGCGGCTGGCGTCCATGCCGTGGCGCCTGAGCATCTCCAGCACCTCGGGCACGAAGCTGGCCTGGCGGAACTGCTTCTGGCTGATGTTGACCGCCAGGCACAGGTCCTTGTGGACGGGGTCGTCCGCCCAGCTGCGCAGTTGGGCGCAGGCCTGCTCCAGCACCCACTTGCCGATGGGGATGATCAGCCCGCTGCGCTCGGCGTGGTCGATGAACTCACCGGGTGGCAGCAGGCCGCGCTGCGGGTGGCGCCAGCGGATCAGCACCTCGGCACCGATCACCCGCCCGGCGACGTCGAGCTGCGGCTGGTAGTGCAGCTCGAACTGCCGCTCGCGCAGGGCCGCCTGCAGCTCGCGCTCCAGCACCGAGCGCTCGGCGGCGTCGGTCTGCAGGACATGCAGCAGGGCGAAGAACATCGCCATCGCCGCGCCGGCCTGGGCCCAGGAGCCGGGGGTGCGCACCTCGTCCGGCAGGTTGTGGCCGGGGAGCGGTGTCCAGTTGCTGGAGGCCAGGCAGGTGAAGGTCACCAGGCACAGCAGCGCGACGCCATAGCGCAGCCACAGGCCTTCGTCGCGGAAGGCCATCAGCGCGGCGAGGGTGAGCGGCAGCAGGTAGAGGTGGGTGGCGCGGGGGGCCGCGGCGTTGGGCGCGTCGAGCACGATGGCGGTGCCGGCGATGGTGACGATCAGCACGCTGAAGAGCAGGAGGTTGGCGCTGCGCGCCTTGTTGCACACCGTGAGGTGGAAGACCGCCAGGCCCGAGGTGATCAGCACCGCATCCATCGCGACGATGGCCCAGAGCCCGCGCAGGCTGAAGACCACCGCCCAGATCAGGCCCAGCACCAGCATCACGCTGCTCGCCAGCAGGCGCATGCGGCGCTCGCGGCGCTGGGCCACCGACACCAGGTCGGCGGCATGCCACAGCTGCCTTAGGCGCTTCCACAAGCGAGTTGTCGCGTTCATTCGGGGTTCCCGTGCGCCCGTGTTCAGCCGGGCCGTCCGTTCCACGCGGCGATCCCTGCAGGCTGGGAAGGATTATAGAAGGCGGTTTTCCCAGGCGCAGCGGCAGGGCGGAGGCCCATGGGATTCAGGTCGTTTTTGCCTGTGCCCGCTGCGGCGCGAGGCCGAGCCGGGGCAGGGGGCAGCCCTGTTCAGTCCATTTCCACCTGCCACCAGGCCGGCAGCAGGCGGCGGATCTCCGGTTGGGCGAAGCGGTCGTCCATCAGGTGCACCACGCCGCGGTCGCCCTGGGTGCGGATCACCCGCCCGGCGGCCTGCACCACCTTCTGCAGCCCGGGGTAGAGGTAGGTGTAGTCGTAGCCGGCCTGGAAGATCGCGGCCATGCGCTGCTTCAACTGCTCGTTCACCGGGTTCACCTGGGGCAGGCCGAGGGTGGCGATGAACGCACCGATCAGGCGCTCGCCCGGCAGGTCGATGCCTTCGCCGAAGGCCCCGCCGAGCACCGCGAAGCCGATGCCGCGGCCGCCCTCGGCGAAGCGTTCGAGAAAGGCCGTGCGCGCGCCCTCGTCCATGCTCCGCGACTGGCTCCAGGCGGGGATGAAGGGGTGGCGTTCGGCGAACAGCGCCGCCACCTGCTCCAGGTACTGGTAGCTGCTGAAGAAGGCCAGGTAGTTGCCCGGGCGCTGATGGAACTGGTCGGCCATGCGCTCGACGATGGGTTCCAGGGATTGCATGCGGTGCTGGTAGCGGGTGGACAGGCGCCGCGCCACGCGCACCTGCAACTGCTCGGCGGCGAAGGGCGACTGCACCTCCAGCCAGGGCGTGCTGGCCGGCACCCCCAGCAGGTCGGCGTAGTAGCGGCGCGGGTTGAGGGTGGCGGAGAACAGCACTGTGGAGCGGCTGCCGGCCAGGCGCGGGCCGAGGAAGGGCGCCGGCACCAGGTTGCGCAGGCACAGGGTGGAGCGGCTGCTCTTGCCCGCCTGGTATTTGCTCAGGTCGAACAGCGAATGGCGGTCGAACAGCTCGGCCATGCGGCCGAAATGCATGGCGTCGAAATAGAACGCCATCAGCTCGGGGTCCAGCGGTGCGCCGGGCTGTTCGGCGAGGTGGTCGGTGATGGCGGTGACTGCGCTCTGCAGGGCGCCGAGCAGCTTCTGCGGCGGCTCGTCGTAGGCCTGGTAATCCACCACCTGGGCCTTGTTCAGCTCGTTCCAGCTGCGCTGCACCCGCTCCAGGGGCTTCTTCAGCGGTGCCGGCACGCTCTTGCACAGGGCCTTCAGCGCGCCTTGGCGCAGCTCGGCGGAGTACATGGCGCGGGCCCGCTCCACCAGGTTGTGGGCTTCGTCCACCAGCACGCCGACGCGCCACTGGTTGGCCTGGGTGAGGCCGAAGAGCAGGGCACCGAGGTCGAAGTAGTAGTTGTAGTCGCCCACCACCAGGTCGCTCCAGCGCGCCATCTCCTGGCCCAGGTAGTAGGGGCAGACGTCATGGGCCAGGGCCACCTCGCGCAGGGCCACGCGGTCCAGCCAGCGGCGTTCGGCGGCGGCCGCGCGCGCGGCCGGCAGGCGGTCGTAGAAGCCCCGCGCCAGGGGGCAGGCCTCGCCGTGGCAGGCGCTGCCGGGGTGCTCGCAGGCCTTGTCGCGGGCGGTGAGCTCGAGCACCCGCAGGGGCAGCTCGTCGACGCTGTCGCGCAGGGTCGCCAGGCTGTGCAGGGCCAACTGGCGCCCCGGTGTCTTGGCGGCGAGGAAGAAGATGCGCTCCAGGCGCTCGCCGCCCAGGGCCTTGAGCTGGGGGAACAGGGTGGCCAGGGTCTTGCCGATGCCGGTGGGGGCCTGGGCCAGCAGGCAGCAGCCGGTGCTGGCGGCCTTGTACACCGCCTCGGCCAGTTCCCGCTGGCCGCTGCGGAACGCCGCGTGGGGGAAGCGCAACGCCTGGAGCGCCAGGTTGCGCACGCCCTGGTGGGCCAGCTCCGCCTCGGCCCAGGCGATGAAGGCCAGGCACTGCGCCTCGAAGAAGGCGCGCAGCTCGGCGGCGCTGGCGCGCTCGGTGAACAGGGTTTCCTTCTGGCTGGCGACATCGAAATACACCAGGGCCAGTTCCACCTCGTCCAGGCCCCGCTCCTGGCACAGCAGCCAGCCGTAGACGCGCACCTGGGCCCAGTGCAGCTGGCGGTGGTTGGCCGGCTGGCGGGCCAGGTCGCCGCGATGGGTCTTCACCTCTTCCAGGCGGTTGCGCGCGGGGTCGTAGCCGTCGGCGCGGCCGCGCACCTTGAGGGTGCGGAACTCGCCCGCCAGCGCCACCTCGCTCTGGTAGCCCTCGCCCCGGCGCGCCGCCACCAGGGCGTGGCCGGCCATGCCTTCCAGGGCTGTTGGGGCGGGGGTGAAGCGCAGGTCCAGGTCGCCGCACTTGGCGGTGAATTCGCAGAGCGCACGCACCGCCACCTGGTAGCTCACGCGATGGCGGCCTCGGTTTCGGCCCATTGCACGTAGCAGACGGTGACCGGCATCTGGTGCTCGGCGCAGAAGTCCAGCCAGCGCAGCTGGTTGTCCTGCAGGCGGTCGCCGGGGCCCTTCACCTCGATCATCTGGTAGCGGCGTTCCCGGGGCCAGAAGCGGATCAGGTCCGGCAGCCCGGCGCGGTTGGTCTTGATGTCGGCCAGCAGGCGCTGGAACCACAGCTTCAGGTGCGCGGCGGGCAGGCACGCCAGCGCCTGCTCCAGCAGCGCCTCGTCGAGCACGCCCCAGTAGACGAAGGGCGACTGCAGGCCGTACTTGGCGGCGTGGTTGCGGCGGATGGTGGCCTGCCAGGCATCGCTGTCCAGCTGCGCCAGGCAGGCGGCGAAGGCCTCGCTGCGGCGCGCCTGGAAGTCGGCGGCGAGCAGGTCCGCCGGGGCGGCGTGGAAGGGGTGGAAGAAGGCGCCCGGCACCGGCAGGAAGATCGCCTCCCAGCAGAGCAGGCCGAACAGCGAGTTGACCAGGGTGTTCTCGACGTAGTGCACCGGCCCCGGCTCGTCCGCCAGGTGCCGGGCGACGCTGTGCTCCACCGAGACGAAGTCTTCGCCCCGGGGCAGCCGCAGGTCCAGGCGCGTCACCGGCGTGGGCGCGCGCGGTGGCTGCTTCGGCAGGCCCAGCCTGCGTCGCAGGCGCGGCAGGATGCGTGTGAGGTGCTGCTGCTCCTCGTCACTGTGCACGCCGGCCGCCAGCTCCAGGGCGAGGCGATGGGCGTCGTCGAAGGCGGCGAGCTTCTCCAGCACGCGGATGCGGCGGATACGCGCGCCGGGGTCGCTGCACCCGGCATAGATCTCCAGCGCCAGGTCCAGTTCACCCTGGCGCTCGCAATGCTGGCCGAGCTGGAACAGCAGGCGCGCGCGGCGTCCCTGCAGCCAGGGGTTGTCGTTGGCCGGCGGAATGCTCGCCAGCACCTCGGCGGGCTCCTCGCCGGCTTCGAAGCGCTCGCGGCACTGGTAGAGATGCAGGTACAGCTCGATGTCGGCGCGGTGGCGGAAGCCACGCGAGGCGGCGTCCAGCTCCACCTTCTCGTACTGGTAGATGCCCAGGTCGGCGAGGACGAACTCGGACCAGTCCTGGGCCAGGTTGCCGAAGAACATCAGCCGCAGCCGGTCGCACAGGGCCATGAGCTGCAAGGCATGGACGCGCTCCTCCAGCTCCGGGCACCAGGCGTCCAGGGGCTGCGCCTCGGGGTATAGGGGTTGCAGCAGGGCGAGCTGGTCGGCCTTGCGCAGGGCCGCGCGGCCCAGGTGCGTGGCAAAGCAGGCGGCGATCTCCGGCTTGCGCAGCAGGGCGAAGAGTTGCGCAAGCGTCAGCTGCGGTGCCGGGTCCACCCAGCCCAGCGCCACCAGCGGCTCAATGGCTTCGCGGGTGGGGCCGATCTCGGCGTAATCCAGCTTGCTTTCGCGAAACAGCGTGCCCTTGCGCATCACCATGCGCACCAGCAGCGCGCGGGAGGCCTTGGGCAGGCCGGCGAAGGCCGCGATGAAGCCGCGCTCCTCGTCGTCCAGCAGGTCGTCATAGCGGGCGCCGATCCAGTCGAGCACGGCCTGGAAGTTGTTCAGGTAGTAGAAGGGGTCGTCGAGGGCGCTGGGCATGGCGGAACGGCTTGGGCGAATGGCTGGCTATTTATACAGCTATCGACCCCTGCCGCCCAAGGGGATTTCGATCAGTGGAAGGGCATCCTCTGTAGGAGCGAGCTCTGCTCGCGCCCCTCCTCCGGCAGGGCGGTGCTGCGCACCGCTGGGCGACTGAAGTCGCCCCTGCAGAGGCCACCGGGCTTAGCCTCAGCGCACAGGCAGCCCCGCCAGCTTGTCCGGGTTGCGCATGATGAAGATCTGCTGCAACGCGCCGCTCTCGTCGTAGCCGAAGGAGACGCTGGCGGCGATGGCGTCGCCGTGGCGGAGGATGACGCCACGGCTGCCGTTGATCTCCGTCTCCTGCCATCGGTACTCGCCCCAGTACAGGCGCAGGGACTGCTCGATGAAGCCCAGCACCGCCTCGCGTCCATGCAGGGTCTCGCGGAGGGTGGGCACCTTGCCGCCGCCATCGGCGCGCAGCTCCACCTCGGCGCCCAGCAGGCCGGCCAGGGCGCTGCTGTTGCCGCCCTCGATGGCATCGCGAAAGGCCGCCAGCAACTGTTCCTGGCGTTCCACCGGGGTGACGTGGCGCACCCGCGCGTCCTCGACATTGGTGCGCGCCCGTGACACCAGCTTGCGGCAGGCGGACTCCTGCACGGCGAGGATGCCGGCCACCTCGGCATAGGGACGCTCGAAGATGTCGTGCAGCAGGTAGGCGGCACGTTCCTTCGGCGACAGGCGCTCCAGCACCAGCAGGAAGGCGGTCTGCAGCGAGGCGGCCAGGACCATGCCCTCGTCGGGGCCGTCTTCCGCCAGGCCGTGGATGGGCTCCGGCAGCCAGGAACCGACGTAGTCCACCCGCGTGCGCCGGGCCGAGCGCAGCAGGTCGATGCAGCGGCGTGTGCACAGGGTGGTCAGCCAGGCGGCCGGGTTGTCGAGGCCGGCAAGATCGGCCTCCTGCCACTTCAGCCAGCAGTCCTGCAACGCATCCTCGGCGTCGGCGCGCGAGCCGAGGATGCGATAGGCGAGGCCGAGCAGGCGCGGGCGGTGCTGCTGGAAGAGTTCGAGGTGGGCTCGGGTCTGCATCAATGCTTCGACACCTGGATACGGTTCCACAGGTTGATCATCGCCACCTGGGTGGTCAATGCGCTGATCTGCGTTTCGTCGAAGCGTTCGCGCAATGCCTGGCGCAGGGCGGCGTAGTCGCGCTCGTCGTCGATGCGGGTCAGCGCCTCGGTCCAGGCCAGGGCGGCCTTCTCGGCGGCGCTGAAATCCCCCGAATGGCGCCACACCACCAGGCGGTCCAGGCGCTCGCTGGTCTCGCCGCCTTCGCGGGCCTCGCGGGTGTGCATGCGCACGCAGAAGGCGCAGCCGTTGAGTTGCGAGGCACGCAGGTGGACCAGATGCACCAGGGCGCGGGGCAGGCCGAGCTTGTCCAGCTCGGCATGGACGCTGCCCAGCACGGCCAGCACCTGGGGGATTTCCTGTTCGTAACGCACGGCGCGGGTATCGCTCATTCTTCGTCTCCGTCAGGGGGCCGGAGTGGCCCCTTTGATGACTCGACGGATCAGCCTGTGGGGTTGTGACGTGGTGGGGAAAATAATTTTTGCGGGGGAGGGGGGACAGCCCTGCGGGCGAATGGATGGGTTCTGTCTGCGTTGGTTATTGGGGTTTAAAGCAAATCCTCAAGTACGGTGGTTTCCGGGCATCTATGGACTTCTGCCACCTCTACCGCATGGGTTTCGCTTCGCTCGCGGAACGCCGCCCGACCCATCCTAGGAAGGTCCGTGCGCACCACGTGGTGAGGTGCTGGGCGAAGAACGCTGGAGCAGCCGACAACGCCCCTACAGGGACGAGGTGCGCCTCAGCTTTTCGGTACGCCAGGCGGCACCTCGTAGGATGGGTAGAGCGGAGCGAAACCCATCGGGCGGAGTCATCGGCGGGGCTGATGACGTCCCTTCAACGCCGGCGCAGCAGGCCCACGAAGAACAGCCCGCCGATGGCGGCGGTGGCGATGCCGATGGGCAGGTCCTCGGGGGCGACCAGGGTGCGGGCGGCGACGTCGACCCAGACCAGGAACAGCGCGCCGAGCAGGGCGGCCACCGGCAGCAGGCGACGGTGTTCGGCGCCCACCAGGCGGCGCGCCAGGTGCGGCAGCATCAGGCCGACGAAGCCGATGGCGCCGCTCAGGGCCACCAGCACGCCGGTGAGCAGCGAGGCGCAGAGGAACACCTGCAGGCGTACCCGGCGGGCGCTGAAGCCCAGGCTGATGGCGGTCTGCTCGCCGGCCATCAGGGCGTTCAGCCCCCGGGCCTGGGCGAGCAGGGCGACCAGGCCCAGCACCAGGCACAGTGCCGGCGGCCAGAGCAGCTCCCAGCGTGCGGCACCGAGCCCGCCGAGCATCCAGAACACCACCGAGCTGGCGGCATGGTGGTCGCCGAGGAACAGCAGCAGGTTGACCAGCGCCATGCACAGGAAGGACACGGCGACACCCGCCAGCAGCAGGCGATCGCTTTCCAGGCGGCCGTGGCGGCTGGCGATGGCCAGCACCAGTAGCATGCTGCCCAGTGCGCCGACGAAGGCGGCCAGGGGCAGGCTGAGCACACCGATGAATTCGCCCAGGTAGAGCAGCACCAGCACCGCGCCCAGGGCCGCGCCGGAGCTGACCCCGAGCAGGTGCGGGTCGGCCAGCGGATTGCGCGTGGCCGCCTGCAGTGCGCCACCCACCAGGGCCAGGCCGGCACCGACCAGCGCCCCGAGCAGCACCCGGGGTGCGCGGATCAGCCAGACGATGTGTTCCTGGCCCCGGCTCCAGTCGCCCGCAGCGCTCATGCCCAGGCGCTCGGCGAGGATGCCCCAGACATGTGCCTGGGGCACCGCGGCCGGGCCGAAGCCCAGGGCGGCGATGCAGGAGAGCACCAGCGCCACGACGAGGCCGAGCAGCAGCAGGCGGTAGGCGCCGGGCGTGCGCACCGGGCTCATGGCGCCTTCCCGGCGAAGCGTTCGGGGTGCAGGCCGGCGGCCAGGGTCTCGATGGCCTCGATGTTCTCCACCGAGGGGGTGACGGCGAGGTAGGGCAGGACCAGGAAGCGCTGCTCGCGGATCGCCTCGACCGATTGCAGGGCCGGGTGGGCGAGGAGGAAGTCGCGCTTCTGCTGCCAGCTGCGTTCGCCGTAGTCGACGATCAGGATCACCTGCGGGTCGCGCTCGACCACGGTTTCCCAGTTGACCTGGGTCCAGCTGGCGGCGAGGTCGTCCATCAGGTTGTGGCCGCCGGCGGCGGTGATGATCGCTTGGGGCATGCCCAGGCGGCCAGAGGTGAAGGGGCGGTCCTCGCCGCTGTCGTAGAGGAACACCCGGGGCGCCTCGCCACCGTTGGCCAGGCGCCTGGCCACCTCGGCCTGGCGCGTGCGCAGGGCGGCGACCAGGGCGTTGGCGCGGGCCTCGACGTCGAAGATGCGGCCGAGGTTGTCGAGGTCGCGGTAGAGGTCTTCCAGGCTCGCCGCCTCGCGCGGCATCACGTGGGCACAGGATTCGCTCAGCTCGTACACCGGGATGCCCAGGGGCGCGAGGGTGGCCGGGGTGACCTCGCCGCCCACGCGCATGCCGTAGTTCCAGCCGGCGAAGAAGAAGTCGGCATCGACGTTGAGCAGCGTTTCGATGGAGGGGTATTTGCGCGCCAGCTCCGGCAGGTCGCCCAGGGCGGCCATCAGCCGGGCGTCCGGGGTCTTCCAGCCGCTGATGCCGCTGTAGCCGACCATGCGCGATTGCAGGCCGAGGGCGACCATCATGCCGGTGAGGTTGATGTCCTGGCTCACCGCCCGCTGCGGCGCGCGCTCGAACACCACCTGGCGGTCGCAGCTGGTGACGCGCAGCGGGTAGTCGGTGGCCTGGGCGAGGGGGGCCAGGAGCAGGGCGAGCAGGGCGATCGATGAAGGCTTCATGGGCTGATCCAGGTGATGCGCGGGTGGTCGGCGAGGGGGTGGCGGTCCACCAGCGCGTGCACGCCGAACACCTGTTGCAGCAGCTCGGCGGTGAGCACGTCGGTGGGCGTCCCGCTGGCCACCACGCGGCCTTGGTCGAGGACGTAGAGGCGGTCGCAGAAGGCCGCCGCCAGGTTGAGGTCGTGGAAGCTGGCCAGGGTGCTCAGGCGCAGGCGCCGCAGCTGGTGCAGCAGCTCCAGCTGGTAGCGCGGGTCGAGGTGGTTGGTGGGCTCGTCGAGCAGCAGCAGGCCGGGGCGCTGGACCAGGGCGCGGGCCAGCAGCACGCGCTGCTTCTCGCCGCCGGAGAGGCGGGCGAAGGGGTGCGCGTGGAAGCCGCCCATGCCCACGGTGGCCAGCGCCTCGGCGACCAACGCGGCGTCTTCGGCATCGTCGCCATCGAACAGGCCCTTGTGCGGCGAACGGCCCATGGCGACCACCTCGGCCACGGCGAGGCCGAAGTCCTGGGGGAATTCCTGCAGCACCACGGCGATGCGTTGCGCGCTCCAGCGCGGGGTGCGTCGCCAGAGGTCCTCGCCATCCAGCGCCACCCAGCCGGCGGCCGGGCGCTCGGCGCGGTAGGCGCAGCGCAGCAGGCTGGTCTTGCCGCTGCCGTTGGGGCCGATGAGGCCGACGAACTCGCCCTCGCGCACCTGCAGGTCGATGCCCTGCAGAAGCCAACGGGGGCGAGCGTCGGGTGCCCAGGCGAGGTCGCTGATGTTCAGTGAGGGCATGCCGGGCACTCCTTTCGCCGGATCAGAAGCTGTAGTCGGCGGTGACGAAGAAGGAACGGGGCTGGCCCAGCAGCCATTGCTGGCCGCCGTTCTGCTGGGTGACGGCGTAGCGGCGGTCGAGCAGGTTGTTCAGCTCCAGCCCCAGGCGCGTGTCCGGCAGCACCTGCCAGCCGAGGTTGGCGTCGAGCACGGTGTAGCCGGGCACCTTCACGGTGTTGGCGGCGTCGGCATAGCGGGCATCGACGTAGCGCGCGCCGATGCCGGCGTCCAGGTCATGGCCGAGTGCCTTGCTGACCCAGAGGTTGGCGGTGCGCCGTGGCACGTCGGTGGGGCGGTTGCCGGACCGGGAGACGAGCTGGCCGCCGACGGATTCGTTGAAGTCGTCGTATTCGGCGCGCAGCAGCGAGGCGTTGGCCGAGACGTGCCAGCCCTGCTCCAGGGCCAGTTCCAGGGTCGCCTCCAGGCCGTCGGAAGACTGCTGGCCGATCTGCTGGGTGGGGCGGGTCACCGATTCACGAGAGAGCAGCTTCTTCTTGACGATGTGGTAGGCGGCCAGGGTCCATTCGCCGCGCCCGTCCCAGAACTGTTGCTTGAGGCCGAACTCGGTCTGCTTCGACTCGGTCAGGTCCATCTGTTGCTGGGTGGGGCTGAGGGTGATGAGGTTGCTGACGCCGTCCTCGCTGGTGGAGTACTGGCCATAGAAGGACAGCTGCGGGGTGGCGGCGAACACCAGGCCGGCGCGCCAGTTGCCGCCCTGGATGCTGCGGTCGCTGCGGCTGTTGGCACGCAGGTCGGTGCGGTCGACGTGGTTCTGGTCGCGGCGCAGGCCGGTGACCACGGACCAGCGCTCGCCGAGCTGGGTGCGGTTCTCGGCGAACAGCGCGGCGGTGCGGGTTTCGCTGCGCGAGTGCGGGCGGTAGGCCGAGGCGCTCTGGTAGTAGCCGGGCGCGGGGTTCCAGGGGTCGACGTAGTCGCCGCCGATGTCGGTGTAGGGCGAGTTGTTCAGCAGGTCGAAGCGGATGCGGTTGAACTCGCCGCCGACCAGGGTGCGGCTGTCGAGGCCGAACAACGAGTGGTCGAAGGTGAAGGTCTGGCGGTCGCCGATCTGCTCCTGCTCGTGCTTGATGCGCAGGTTCTCGGCGCGCTCCAGCTGGCCCCGGCCGGCGTCCCAGGTGTAGGCCTCGGCGTTGCGCCAGTAGCGGCGGCTCTTGATGTGGTAGAGCTGGTTGCTGGCGCTGAAGCCTTCGCCGGGCGTCCAGTCGGTGACGAGCCGGGTCCACTGGTCGTTGTAGTGCTGCTCGGCGTTGTGCAGGTTGTAGTTCTTCTCCTTCAGGCTGTCGCGTAGGTGGCCGTCGATCAGCGGCGTGCCGAAGTAGTTCATCGGCGTGAGGTCGCCCTGGTCATGGGCCAGGGTGAAGGCCAGGTCGTCGCTGGCCTGCCAGCGCAGGGCGGCGCTGAGGCCGAGGTTCTTCGAGTCGCCCCGGTCGATCCAGCCGTGGCTGGTTTCGCGGTTGAGGTTGAGGCGGTAGCTGAGGGTGTCGGTGAGCGAGCCGCCGCTGTCCAGGGCCATCTGCTGGCGGTCGTCGGAGCCGTAGCCCAGGCGCAGGCGGTTGCGGATCTCGCCGTCGAAGGGCTTCTTCGGCACCACGTTGATCACCGCGCCCGTGGCGCCTTCGCCGTAGAGCACCGAGGCCGGGCCACGGATCACGTCGATGCGTTCGACCATCCACGGGTCGGTGGGGAAGGTGGTGGTGCCCATGCCGGTGTAGAAGCGCGTGCCGTCGTACAGCTGCATCACCGAGGCGTGGCCGGTGAAGCCCCGGGCCGAGAGGGCGGTGCCGCCGTTGCCGGGGGTGCCGATGTGGGTGATGCCGGGGCTGCGGGTCACGGCGTCCTGCACGGTGGCGTTGTTGCGTGCGCGCACTTCGTCGCCGCTGATGGCGCTGGTGCTGGCCGGGGTTTCCAGGGCGGAGAGGCCCAGGCGCGAGCCGGCGGGCACGGGCGTGTCGAGGCGGATGGTCGTGTCGTCCGCCTGGTCGGTGACGGCGGTGGCCGGTAGCGCCAGGGTGCCGTCTTCGGCGTGCAGGGCGAGGGAAATGGACAGCGCGAGCAGGCCGAGGGCGGCGCTCGCCGGAGCGTTGGAGCTGAAGGTACGGGTCATGTCGTTCCTATCACGTCAGGAATGAATGGAGCCCGGAGGGAATGCAAAGGCGCGCGCGGGCGCGTGCACCCGTGCGAGAAACCGGCCCGTGCCCGCCCACCGCGGGTTTGCCTATCGATGCTCCAGGCCGGTCTCCGGGCTTGCGAGGATCACGTCGCATCCGCCTTCCCATGCCATGGGCACAGTGGCGTATCGGATGCAGCGCTCGCTTACCGTTGCGGGGGCAGCGCCGGACTGGTCCTGATGGACGCACCGGCTTCCCGTTTAACCCCACGCACGACGGCGTGGGACACCTGGAACGGCGCGCATATGACCATCCGCGCGCTCGGGCGTCAACGTTGAAATCGTGCGCGGGATGGCGCAATCCCCCTTCCCAGAGCCGTAGCGACGTTGCCGGAATGCCTTCCTTCTTGTCATGTCAACAATGTTGATTTGAGATTCTGCGCTCACGTATCGTCCGTCCACGGGCTGCAGGGCGATTCCCTCGCAGGGCCGCCCGCCATCCCCCCGAAACCGCTCGCCGACCCCGGCAGAGCCAGGAGCCTCGAGATGACCGATACCCCGAACAGATCCATCCCTTCCGGCCTGCAGATCCTCCAGGCGGTGATCGACGGCAAGCTGCCCGCGCCCTCCATCGGCGAGACCATGGCGATGAAGGCGGTGGGCGTCGAGCCCGGGCGTATCTTCATCGAGGCGCGGCCGGATGTACGTCACCTCAACCCGGCGAACACCGTACACGGCGGTTTCGCCGCCACCTGCCTGGACGGTGCCGCGGGCCTGGCGCTGTTCACCACGCTGCCCGGCGATACGCGGTATTCGACGGTGGACCTGGGCGTGAAGTACCTGCGCCCGCTCAAGGCCGGCGAGGTGTACAGCGTGGAGGGCTGGGTGGTGGAGCGCACCCGCAGCCTGGCGTTCTGCGATGCCCATATCCGCGATGCCGCCGGCACGCTCTGTGCCCGCGCCACCACCACCTTCAGCGTGAGGGACTGAGCCATGCGCGAACTCATCGTCAAGGGCGCGGGGCGCCTGGCCTGGGAGGAGGCGCCGTCACCGGTGCTGGATTCGCCGCTGGCGGCGCTGGTGCGGCCCATCGCCTCGGCCTCCTGCGACCTCGACCGGCGCCTGATCGCCGGGCTGACACCGTTCAAGCCGCCCTTCGCCCTGGGCCACGAATGCGTGGCCGAGGTGCTGGACGTGGGCGCGCAGGTGGGCACGGTCAAGCGCGGCGACCTGGTCTCGGTGCCCTGGAAGATCGCCTGCGGCACCTGCCGCCAATGCCTGGCCGGGCGCAGTACGGCCTGCACGGGCGTCGCCCGGCATGCGGCCTATGGCGTGCCGGCGGGCGGGCACTGGGG